>CALLWY010000318.1 GCA_938015865.1 uncultured Planctomicrobium sp. | reverse complement strand
CAAGGGAGCCGTAGCCGTTTTTCTCATTCAGGGCAATTTCAAAACACGTTCTAAGACGGGACCGGCACCGACTGGTCCTTTAGAGGTCTTCCGATTCAGATTCGGCATGTTCTGTTCCGAATTCGGCGCATCTGTCGAACCAATGCGTAGGTGATGCCGGGCCAGCAAATAGGCCACTGTATTCAGAAACTCAGAAATCTGATAACGGGCATTCTGTTGTTTCGAAGGGCGGATGCTCATCAACGTCTCCTTCCGCTATAAAATGGAATCCGTGTCTCTTTGACTGCACGTCCTTTCGGAACACGCAGTCGACCGGCATGTCTGGTGCCGACAATCCGCTTGAGAAACTTCGAGTGAAACCTCAATTTGCATTGGTTCATGGAATCCTCCAGATCAGGGAATAAAAAAAGGGACTCCACAGTGGAGTCCCTTGCGATGTGAGTTTTTTTGATTCAAGAACACGAAGTTGGCAGTCAATTCATATGGTTCTCCTCAACGAAAGTTTTGGTGAATGAGCGAAATGAGATGAACGCGCCGATTGATGCAATCTTTACGCAAGCGATCTGCAAGCAGTTAGTTGACACATTCAGCAACATGAAATCATGCAAGCGCAGTTTTCAAACAAGCTGCCATCTGGAGCTTCCCGTGCCTGCCATAGGAATTCGTCAGGAAACCTCCCCATCCCCTTGAACTGAATGGGGTCAAGCAGCAGAATGCGAGCCCAAGTCACGCTCACCATTTCCCAGAACAATAGAACAGGCCTTTTGACTCAGAACCGCGGCAGGAGCACGTCTACTTATTATCGTCCCCAGCTTCTTGGAAGAATGCATTCTCAAGGAGACCTCACCTTGGATCTGAGCAATACTGGGGCATGAAACTGTGCTGAGATCTGCTCAGCACAGTTGGCCTGGTTTTGTTGTCCGCTCCTGTCATAATACGCAGCTGTCATCGCAGAATTTGCCAATCAATCTTCACGGCAAACGTGCATCTAGACCTAGAGGAGACAAGAGGATTGTCATCAAGAGGGAAGAGTGTGTCGGACCGGGCTCAAATTCCAGTCATCGATCTTTTCGCCGGTCCCGGCGGTTTGGGAGAGGGGTTCAGTGCACTTACTACCTCAGGATACCATCCATTCCGGATCGCGCTGTCAATTGAAAAAGACAAGTATGCTCACCAGACGCTCCGGTTGAGAAGCTTTTACAGGCAATTCTCAAGGGAAGATGTTCCTGAACTCTACTACCGCATATTGAGGCAAGAATTGCGATTGAAAGAACTGCCCAACGAAGCCATAAAATCTTCGCTTCATTGGTCTGCCTGGCAAAAGGCAGATCGTGAAGCGATGTGTATCGAACTGGGCCCAAAGAATCATCAAACGGTACGTAGACGTATCAGGGACGCGTTAGAAGGGACTCATGGCCCATGGGTCTTAATTGGGGGGCCTCCTTGTCAGGCCTACTCTCTGGCGGGACGAGTTCGAAACAAAGGGATCGCAAACTATAGAATCGAGAACGATAGCCGGTCCACGCTCTACAAGGAATATCTGCACATCATTTCCGAGCATCGCCCGACAGTTTTTGTGATGGAGAACGTCACGGGGATGCTTTCAGCAACTATTGAGAATCAAAAAATATTCACAAAGATTCTCTCAGATCTGCAGTGTCCGGCAGGAAGCAGGTCTTCTCTAAGATACCGGATTGTTCCAATTGTCGAGCCTTATGAATCGGTCCGCTATCGTGATGAAGATCCCAGACGATTTGTCGTCCGATGCGAAGAACACGGTGTACCACAGCAGCGGCACCGCGTGATTTTAATCGGAATATTGGACAGTTTGAATATCCACTCGCTTCCTCCGTTGCGTCGTTCCGTAGCTCCCTGTGTAAAATCGGTGATAGATTCGCTACCAAAATTGCGAAGTGGTCTCTCTCGGAAATGTCGCGGAGGCAAATACGAACGCCTCATGGATAGTGCAGACAACTGGTGGGAAGCAATTCACCGACAGCTCGCCCCAGATGGCAAGCCCGGCCCAGATTGGCGAAGTGAGATAGACGATGAAATTTGGAAGAGGATCCACTCTACTGCAGCCCAGATTACCCGCCCCAAGAGTGATCGCGGGGGCGAATATCTGGCAGTTGACGGTGCACTGGACGCGTCACATAGCCTTCACAGCTTCCTGACGGATCCAAGGTTAAAGGGAGTATGTAATCATTCAACGAGAGCGCATATGGATACGGACCTGATCCGATACCTGTTTTGCGCCGTTTTTGCCAAGATGTATGGTTACTCTCCTCGACTTAAAGACTTTCCGCACAGTTTACTTCCAAAGCATCAAAATGCCCGCAGCGGAGATTTCAATGATCGCTTCCGGGTTCAACTTGCTAACTCACCTGCAACTACAATTACCTCCCATATTTCGAAAGATGGGCATTACTTCATTCACTATGATCCTACGCAATGTCGAAGTCTGACCGTCCGTGAAGCGGCTCGACTTCAAACTTTTCCTGATAACTATCTCTTCTGCGGCCCTAGAACGCAGCAATACACTCAGGTGGGTAATGCCGTTCCTCCTTGGATTGCAGTGCAAATTGCGGAATCCATTTTTCATACTCTGGTCGAAGCGAAGTTGACAGGCTGATGACAGACCGCATTTCTCCAGAACATCGGAGTTGGAACATGTCTCGAATCAAAAATCGGGACACAAAACCGGAACGGATTGTTCGCTCATTGCTCCATCGAATGGGGTATCGTTTCCGACTTCATCGTAAGGATCTCCCTGGAAACCCTGACATTGTACTCCCGAAATATCAGACGGTCATCTTCGTTCATGGCTGCTTCTGGCATCGGCATGACGGTTGTCGGTTCGCGTATACTCCCAAGTCCAAACAGCAGTTTTGGAAACGGAAGTTTGCTGACAATATCAATCGCGACAAAGTGTGCCAGTCGTTGCTTCGAACTTTAGGTTGGAACGTTATTGTCATCTGGGAGTGTGAAGCATCCGAAGAAAAACTGTGCACCAAGATGCTGCGACGACGCTTATCCAAAGTTCGAGCAGCCAACTATTGAAGAATCGTCGTATCCTTCATATAAATGCAGACAGTTCAAAGTGCGGATGATTCACACCGGTTCTCGTCACACTGATCAGTGTGTATTGGCAAATACTCTCTGCAGAAAGACGCTTTAGACTTTTAGCTGTCATTATATAGGTCGGCATGAAAAATTCTCATGAGCCAGTTTCACAACCTTTGAATTACTGAACAGGATTGGCAAGGTATGTGCGTATGGGCAGGGTGAAAGGAGACACTCATGCTCATCGCCCTGTCGAAATGGCCGACAATAC
>CALLWY010000317.1 GCA_938015865.1 uncultured Planctomicrobium sp. | reverse complement strand
ACGGCGGCGGTTTCGGTGGAGATCGAGAAGGCTTTGGTGGCGGTTTCGGCGGTGACCGGGGTGGTTTCGGTGGGGACCGTGGCGGTTTTGGCGGGGAAGATGGGGGCTGGGGAGGTCGAGGCTGGGGACGAGGCGGCAGTCGAGGCTGGGGCGGTTCGGAATCGGGACGTCCCGAAGGGGAAACGGTCCCCGGAGCCCCTTTCCGATCGGTGGCGGCCTACGGACCGAAAGAGAGAATGACGATCCCATTACCGGAGGCTTATCTTTCGATGGATCTGGACCGGGATGGACAGATCGGCCTTTATGAATGGCGTCAGGTCAAACGTTCCGACATGCAGGGATTTCTTGCCCTGGATCACAATGGCGATGGTTATCTCACCCCGGCAGAACTGGTGCGGGGGCCAAAAAGTCCATCGCTCGCGGGAGCGCCGAGGGATGCCTCATCTGCATTTCCCGGCAGCCAGCCCGTTTCCGCTCCAGGCTCTGTTGCTTCGGGGGCTGCTGCGTCGTCAGGAGGGCCAGCGGGTGCTCCATCCAGCAGCGGCGGAACGGACACATCGCGGATTGCTGCGTCACGATTTCAGCTGCTGGATAGCAATCGTAACGGGACTATTGACCCCGAAGAGTGGCTGCGATCCACAAATATGAGGGCCCAATTTGAAAAGGCTGGAATTGACCTTGCTTCTCCGATGTCCAAAGATGATTTTATTAAACACTTTATCGAACTGAATCCCCCCAAAAGCTGACCCCTGATTTCCATCACAGCGACCTGTCTCCCGCCTGACGGCTTCCCCGAGCCATATCAGTCGCCCGAACACGGTTTTGAACCGCAGCACTCCGTTTCATGCCTGAGTTTGAATACACAGCAAGAGAAGCGTCCGGCCAGCAGGTCAGCGGTGTGCTGACAGCGGCCTCGGAGAAGGAAGTGCTTGCGTCGCTGGCAGCCCAGCGACTGTTTCCGATTCGGGTGGAAATGGCGGCATCGTCGAAGGCTTCCGAGAAGCAGATCCTTCGCCGTGTTCCTCCGCGATATCTGGCCATTTTTTATTCTCAGCTGGCTGACCTGCTCAAATCAGGTGTGCCATTGCTGAGGTCGCTGGAACTGTTGCAACGGCAGTCCACGCATCCTGCTCTGAAGTCCGTTCTGCAGGATGTCCGTGATCGCGTGGCTGAGGGTTCGCGGCTGTATGACGCGATGCGATTGCATCCCAAAGCCTTCAACGAACTGATGATCAGCATGGTTCGCGCCGGGGAAGAAGGGGGCTTTCTGGAGGATGTTCTCAAACGCATCGCCGACTTCACCGAACATCAGGAGGAACTAAAGGGGCGCGTCATTGGAGCAATGGTCTATCCGGCCTTTCTCCTCACCATCGGAGGGGCCGTTGTGGTGGTGTTGATGGTCTGGTTCGTTCCGAAATTCGAACCGATTTTCGAAAACATGGCCCAACGGGGAGGGCTCCCGTGGACGACCTCCTCATTGCTGGCGATGAGTAATTTCGCCCAGAATTACTGGCTGTTCGGATTGGCCGCCCTGCTGGCACTGGTTTATGGAATTGGCTACTGGATGCAATCCCCCAAGGGGCGTTACCAGATCGATCGGATTCGGCTCAAGGCTGTGGGACTGGGCCCCATCGTTCGCAACCTCTCCATCGCGCGATTTTGTCGTGTGCTCGGGACTCTGCTGAAAAATGGAGTTCCTGTTCTGAATTCTCTGAGAATCGCAAAGGATGCGACCGGAAATAAAGTTCTCACCGAGGCAATTGATCAGGCGGCCAATAACGTCTCGACCGGGAGATCTCTTGCCCGTCCATTGGGGGCCAGTGGTCAATTTCCTGAAGAGATCGTGGAAATGATCGCAGTCGGCGAGGAAGCGAATAACCTTGAAAACGTGTTGATCGACATTTCTGACAACCTGGACCGTCGAACAGGGCGTCAAATTGAAATGGCGGTCCGTCTGCTGGAACCCGTTTTGCTTCTGCTGCTGGCAGCAGTCGTCCTTTATGTGGTTGTGGCACTATTATTACCGATCCTGCAGACCTCATCTGTGGTTTAATGTGGATAGGGGACTGTTCCCCTGTAGAGAGGCGCGGCATTCAAAAAAGGGATGAGCCGTGACCTCCAGTAACAAATGGAGAAGATTTGAAATGCAACGCAAAAACCGCTCGCAGCAGAAACGTCGTGGATTCACTCTGCTGGAGATTCTGATCGTGCTGGCCATTATCGGGGTGATCGCTGCCATGGCAGTCCCTCGCCTTCTGGGACAACAGCGCTCCGCGAACATTCGCGCCACAAAATCAGCCATTATGTCACTGGAAGAAGCCGCACAGCTCTACGCTGTGGGGAATGCCGGTGTGTATCCCGAAAACATTCAGCTCCTGCTGCAGAAGAGCCCGGATGGGACTGAACCCTTGCTGGATAAAATTCCGGTGGACGCGTGGGGATCTCCATTGAACTATGAATATCCCAACACGAAGGCGAACGTCAGCCGGCCGGCAATCTGGTCCTCGGGAGAAAACCGCCAGAACGAAAATGGTGGTGGTGACGACATCAATAACTGGAGCGACCTCGCGGCGACGGGCAATTGAAACACTCACCTTTTCATCAACGGACGACGCGTAGCGCCGGTTGCTCTCCTTCAGAGCGGTCGGCGTTCACGTTGCTGGAATTGTTGCTTGCGCTGAGTGTTCTGGTGGTCATGGTGTCGCTCGCAGCTCCGGGGCTGTTGCGGCAGTTGAAGAATCAAACTGTTCAGGGGAATGCCGAACAGGTGCGGCAGATTCTGGACCGGGCGCGCGTTCAGGCCATTGAAGAGGGGCGGACGATTCAGGTCCGCTACGAACCTCATGGTCAGAAGTACGTCATTCTTCCGTTGGATCAATTCGATCCAAACCAATCCACCAGCGGAGGAGTGAATTTGCGAGAGGGGGCAGCTGCGTCCTCCTCACAATTCACGCCGTACCGGGTTTACAATCTGGAAGAAGCCTGTCATTTCCATGTCGACAGCAGTCTGGTGAGCGGGCAGTCGCTGGTCACTGAACGCCTTGGGGAGCCTTGGCTCTGGCATCTGGAGAATGGGTTGGGGGCCGACCAGGTGGGGTGGTCCCGTCCGATTCTGTTCTACCCGGATGGATCAGCGACGGATGGGACGATCGTCGTCATGGATCGAGACAATCGGTATATCAAACTCCACGTTCGTGGACTGACCGGCGCCGTCTGGCAGGAGCCTCTCGCAGTCATGTCCGATCGACTGGGATCAACGGGAAACTGATCGCGTCTCATCAACGCAATCGCCTGTAGGGAAAGCGTCCCGTACAATTGTTTGAGTGAGCGAATGGATTGTCGCAGGGCTTCTCTGCCTGCAACTGGATCAGTCACGGACGGGATGGAACGGATCGTAACGATTTCCAATGGAATACAATCGCCCGTTCGGCACAGTTCATGAAAACGTCTCATTGAGATGAACGTCACCTGCCACCGACTGTCACCTGTACGCCGCGGGATCTCACTTTTCGAAGTGGTCCTTGCTCTGGCGATCTTCATTGGTGCAATGGCAGCGATGGCACAGATTCTTCGGACAGGAAGTCGCGCTGCTGTTCGGGCACAACTCACTTCGGAGGCTGTTCTGCTGAGTGAACTCCGAATGAATGAACTGGTGTCCGGCGTTCTGCCGCTGGAATCGGTCAGTCGGTCGCCTTTTGACGGAAAACCGAACTGGTTCTGGACTGTAAATATCAGCGACACCGATGTCCCGAACCTGCTGAAACTGGAGGTGATTGTTGAGCATCAGGGAGACCACGGGAACAACACCGTTACCTATCAGATCTCCCGGCTGATGCGTGATCCGCAGGTTTTTGTCGATGCAGCTAACGCAGCAGCCGCCGCAGCGAGCGCAGAGGGGGGACTATGAAACGACGTCCACCCAGCCACGCACAAGCATTTTCCGGCTTCACTCTGATTGAAGTCCTGATCGCCCTGAGCCTGAGTGTTCTGCTGATTTCGGCGGTGTATGCTGCCATCGAGATGCATTACCGGTTTCAGTCGGCCGGCCGAGCGGAAATTCGCGGTCAGCAACTCATGCGGTCACTGACAAGGCTGATTGCCCAGGACATCTCATGCGTGACGATGGAATCCCCCGAGGCGGCGTTCTCATCGTCCGGACAGGCAGCCGATGAAACCGGATCCACTGGCAGTCTGTCGTCGGGGTCGACCTTTGATGCCATGCTTCGTAGCTCGGATTCGTCGTCAGCCAGCGACTCTGGTGTGACAGAAACATTTCTGGGGCTCAATCAGGGGGGAATTCCAAAAGTTTTCGGCATTTATGGGACCCCCGAGATGTTGCATATGACGGTGAATCTCCCTTCGCGGGAGATGGACTTTTACCCGTTGGGAATGGAGTCGAGCGTCGAAGACAGGACGAGCCATCTCAAGATTGTCACCATCGGGTTGACGGAGATTGATGCAGTCAGCATGACCATGCTTCAGAAAAACCTGAAAACAACCCGGCCGGGAGTCGGGCTGGGACGGCGCGTCCGGTCGCTCTATTCAACCATTCCCGGAGATGAGCCACTGGAACCCCATCATCTAATTTCTCCAGAGGTGACAGAACTCTCGTTTCGGTATTTCGATTCAGGCGAATGGTTCGACAACTGGGACAGCACCGCGATGGGGCGTCTCCCACGGGCCATCGAGGTCACCTTTGGAGTCTGGAATCCTCCACCGGTGCAGGTGGGACGGACCCGAAATCTCGATCCCGGAACGGTGACACAGGTCGTTTACGTCTTCAAGGTCCCCCTGTCCGCTCCGGTGGTCGAGTAAAATTTCAAGGAAACCCTATCAGTTACACTCACAGTTACCCCTAACGTTGATGCGATCGGGCAAAGCGAGCTGAGTCATGCAGACTGCACATCGACAACGTGATGTCAGACCTTCCTCCCGCAAGGGGAGTGCGCTGGTCCTGGTGCTCGTCGTGATCGCGATGCTGGCGCTGGGTGCCTATACCTATTCGGAAGTGATGATTACCGAATACCGGGCAGCGACGGCCACAGGGCATCAGCATGCTTCGCTCGCATGGGCAGAGTCGGGAGTGGAGTATGTCGCCTCTCTGTTAACTGCCGATGGGGGAGCGTGGGAAGAAGACCTTTACGACAACCCGTATCTGTTTCATGTTCCGGTTCAGGACGGAGGCGGGTTTACCGTTGTCGCCCCGGTCATTGATCAGAATTCCGATGCTCCGATGCGAATGGGACTCGTTGATGAGTCCGGGAAAATTAATCTGAACGCGATTGCCCGCATCGATCCCTCCACCCCAATTGCCCGCAATCTTCTGCTGGGACTCCCCAACATGACAGAAGTCCTCGCGGACACGATTCTTGACTGGATCGATGCAGATGATGAGCCGCGTGAATATGGGGCAGAAGCGGACAGCAACGCAATTGTCCCCCCGCGGAATGGACCGCTTCAGAATCTTGAGGAATTGCTCCTGATCGATGGGGTAACGGTTGAGCTGCTTTACGGAGAGGATGTCAATCAGAACGGTTTGCTCGATCCGAATGAGCGGGATGGGGACCTCTCCATGCCTTATGATAATGGCGATGATGTTCTGGATCGGGGCTGGATTGATTACCTGACACTGGTTAGCAAGGAAAGTAATCTCCAGCACTCACCCGACTACTACGGGCAGGCCCGAATCAATGTGAATGAGACCCTGCTGACCGACTTATACGACCAGCTTGAGGAGCGGCTGGGGCCGGATGAGGCTCTCTTTGTCACAGCCTATCGGCTGAATGGTCCTTACGATCCGAACGCCCCTCCATCCTCCAATAACGGAGGTAATCCTTCGAGTGGAGGAGAAAGCGGCGGGCGGCAGGGAGGGAGTTCTGGGGGTTCGGGTG
>CALLWY010000316.1 GCA_938015865.1 uncultured Planctomicrobium sp. | reverse complement strand
CCAGTAGGCAGAGCCGTCCGTAGGCTTCCGTTTCTTTTCGATGCAGACCGTAAAGTTCTTGTGTGTCCTTCGTCTCCTGAGACAGATCGACTGCTTCGGGAGCGGCCGCCTGCATCTGGAAGGCCAGTTCATAGCTTCGAACCCGTGCATCCAGTTCCGACTGTTGAGGATAGGTTGTCGCCATGGACCGATTGAATGACTCCAGGAACTTCAGCTTTCCGAGTTGAACTTCCGGGGCAATTCCTTCCGGCGTATACAGATTGGGGATTGGTTCCTCGCCTTCAGAGAGACGGACCCCCTGATAATTCGCAGGCATAAACCCCGCGCTCCAGTTGCGGGGACCATTGACGACTGTTCCGCGGTTATCCTGCATTACAACGAATGCGGGGAGATTCTCATTCTCTGTTCCCAGTCCATAGCTCACCCAGCTCCCCAGGGAGGGCCTTCCTCCGAGCATCGAACATGTATTCATCTGGCAGACACCGGCGGAGTGACTGTTGCCGTCAGTCCAGCAGGATCGAATGACCGCAATATCGTCGACACATTGAGCGGTATACGGAAGCCAGTCGGAGACCCATGTTCCACTTTCACCGTACTGCTTCCAGGTTCGTTTTGAGGCCAACAGCGGAGAGTGAAACTCTCCCATCGCTGTTAACACCGTGCCATAACTTTCTGGGAGATGCTGGCCCGCCAGTCGATTTAATTCCGGCTTGGGATCAAATGTGTCGAGGTGGCTCGGGCCCCCTTCCATAAAGAGAAAGATGACACTTTTGGCTGTTGCCGGATGGTGTGGCTTCAGAGCCGCTTTTGAGCACATTGCATGAAAGGCGAGTGCACCAAATCCGACACCGCAACGGGCGAGAAAATCGCGTCGGTTCGTGACAAGGGGATAATGACGATTCATGTGGAGGGCTTTCGACGAGGAGGGAGGACCCTGTCTGAAGCAAACTGAATCCAGATGTTGGAAAGGAAATCCCAATCTGAATCAGTCGATATATAAAAACTCATTCGAGTTCAGCAGGACGTGACACAGGTCGATAAAAGCTGCTTCTGCAGGGGAGGCATATTGATTCTGATTGCGGGTGACCAGTGGAGGCCCACCGGGAAGGCTGTTATGAAAGATTCCCGGGTTTGGTTCGAATTTCCAGTAGCCAATGGTGGCTGGATGCGTTCGTTCCCCCGTCAGAAGCAGTTCCTCTGCCTGCAGTGCAGCGTTAGACAATCGGATGTCGTCAATCAGGCCATCGAACCGCCAGTCCCGCTGTCCCCGCGATCCAATGGTCAGGGCTGCGTCATTCGTGTTGATCGACGTCAGGGAGACTGGAGCCTCTGCCGTCATGACCGGTTCTTCTTCATTGGACAAATCCTTCAGATAGAATGTTGCAGTTCCCGGCTCATTTCCTTTTGCCAGTCGAACGCTGACCGCGACGTAATAGGGCTTGTTGAGTTCAAGATGATGGTCTGAAAACAGAACCGCTTCCTGAGCAGAACCGCGTGCATCCTTACCGAAGATCTGTAGCACCAGCGTCTGGGGTTTTCGACGTGATGCTTTGCCTGTAATCCCGAACATCCATCCGGATCGAGGAGCTTCTGGTGAAGTCTTCGCAATAATGGTTCGGACCTCTCCACCAGAATAAATCGAACGGACTTGAAGATGCGCTTCGATCGTGAAGTCGTCGACATTCATTTCCGTTTTTGGCGGGACGAGGAGCTGATCCTTGTCTTGTCCATCCTGAAAAAGAATGGCCTGTCCGTCCCGGTAGGGAACTTTTCCGGTCGCCAGCTGGACCGGTGCACTTCCCGACTTGCTAGCATTGACGCGAAATGCCTCTTGCTGGGAGAGAAACTGTCTGGCCTGTTGAATCTCGTCCAGCCCCGGTTCCCTGCCCAATACCGTCCACCAGAGTTGCCGGATTCTTTCTGTTAAATCGCCCTGTGAAGCGGAGGTCTTTGCTGTCACATATTTGGCGAGGTTTTCCGCATGCTTGATCATCGTCTGGCTGTTCATCAGCAACAACGACTGGATTGGCGACGTTGTTGTGTCACGGGACGAACTGCTCGACATAAAGAAGGGTAAATCGAACGCCTCCAATAAGGGGTCGCGGCTGTTCCTGAGGACCCGCGTATAAATAGACCGTCGAGGGCGATCAGGCAGCGTTCCTGGTCCTCCTGCGGAGAGATCCAGCTGTCCCGTTACGGCGAAGATGGCGTCCCGAATCTGTTCCGCATCCAGACGTCGGACATCGCCCCGCCAGTACTGGCGATTTGATGGATCGATCTGTTCGAACGATTCCCGTTGTGGATGGTAAGCACTTTGACGATAAGTCGCTGAGGTGACGATGAGTCTGTGAAGTTCCTTTAACCGCCAGCCCTCTTCGATGAAGCGGCTCGTCAACCAGTCCAGTAATTCAGGGTGACTGGGGGTGTCCCCAAGGCGGCCAAAATCACTGGCGTTTGAGGCCAGGCCGCGGCCAAAGTGAAACTGCCAGACTCGATTCACAATCACTCGTGTGGAGAGTGGGTTCTTTGGATCGGTCAGCCAGAGCGCCAGCGCGGAGCGTCTCCCTGTGGTGTCGCTTCGCCCGTCAGGCGGAGTAATCTCTGCATCTTCTGGAGAAAGGATGGTGAGGAACCCGGGGGTGACATCCATGTTTTTCTTGGGGATTGTCGTCGCAGGGGCCTCTGGTCCGACATCACGCACGGTCATCGGGCAAGGAAGAGGTGCCGGTTTCAGCGAATCAAACTTTGCCAGCTCCCGGCGAAGTGCGAGAACCTTCTCTTTCTCTTCGGCTTTGAGTCGCCCATCCACGCGGTCCTGCTCGTATCTGACCAGACGCATGATGAACTGCATCAACTGCTTTTCGTATGCGGTCCGCTCGCTATCCGGTTTTCTGATAATCGCGAGTATGTCATCGGGGTATCGCTTGATTGTCGATTCAAAAACCCGTTCCAGCGGCTTCTTCAGCGCTTCATCCAGACGCTCGCGGATTTCCTGGGTCTTCTCCAGATAGATTTTGTTTTGAGCTTCATATTGTGCCAGCTGTTCCGGAGTGGCTGCCGGAAGATCATCATGAGGAAGCATCGCTTCGAAGAACGCCCGCAGCCGGAAGTAATCTTTCTGCAGGATGGGATCGAACTTGTGATCATGACAGCGCGCACACTGAAATCCGAGCCCGAAGAAGACATCACCCGTGACATCTGTCACTTCATTCAGAATATTATCCCACTGCCCTCTCACGTCGGGGACGTTGTATTCCAGAATTCCATGTCGCAGAAATCCGGTCGCAACTAATGCAGCTGGATCATCAGGGTAAAGTTCATCTCCAGCAAGTTGTTCCCGAACAAAACGGTCATACGGCTTGTCATCGTTAAAGGATTGAATGACATAGTCACGATAACGCCACGCCTGCGGCCGATAGAGATCGGCGCGGTATCCATCAGACTCAGCATAACGGACCAGATCCAGCCAGTGCCGACCCCAGCGCTGACCGTACTCCGGTCGGTTCAGCAGTTCGTCCACCAGCTTGTCATACGCTTCGGGATCTGGATCCTGTTCAAACTGCCGCACCGCTTCCTGCGATGGGGGGAGTCCAAGAAGATTAAAATAAAGTCTGCGAATCAGCGTGCCTCGATCTGCTTCCGGAGCTGGATGAAGCTGATGTTGTTCCATCCCGGCAGCGATAAACTGATCAATGGGATTGCGTGCCCACTGTGAAGCGATTGGAGTCTGTGGAGGAACCGGATCTGCAACCGGCTGGAATGCCCACCACTGGCGATCTTCTTCAGAGAATTCACCCTCCTTTGTCCGCCTGGCAACCTGCCCATCATCTCCCGGCCAGGGGGCCCCCATATCGATCCACTTCTGCAAGACCTCGATCTGTTGATCAGCGAGCTTCCCGGTCGGAGGCATCTCAAAGGATTCGTATCGAACCGCCTCGATCAGGAGGCTCTTTTCAGAAGCTCCCGGATCGATTGCAGGGCCTGACTCTCCTCCCAATAGAAGATAGCCACGTCCATCGACTCGAAGTCCCCCTTTGGAGTTTTTCCCGGAGTGGCAGCGGAAACAGTGCTCAACGAGTAAGGGGCGAACGTGTTTTTCAAAAAAAGCCACCTGCTCGTTTGTTTCAGCTGCGAGACAGACAAAGGAATTCGTCCCGCTGAAAACAAGTCCAAGCGTAATGATGAAAAAAACAGCCTGACTTCGAGCGGAGTGAGTGATCATTTTGCACTATTTCAGTGATGTCACGGCTATTAAAGAACGGTGGACGACCAGATGGGAACGAACTTGCCGGTCTCAATTATAAGGGTGGTTTCTCGAATACGTCGTGATTGTTAACGACGGTTCATCGACGAGGTAACATTCATGGGGAATTGATCACCAAGTTTCGTTCATTCTGGAGAAGACCAGCGCATGCACTCCAGTTGCATTGATGTTCCAAGGCAAAGGTCAATAGGAAACAGTTGCCTTGCTATTGATGTATCGATGGGAATAGAGCTTGTTTACCGGGAAAATTGCCGATATCTGCTCAAATTCTTGTCACCCGTTCCAGATGGGTGACCGCCGTGGTGGAGGACCGAGTCGAAACTAATAGGCGATGTCGGCACTGGTTTGAAATACGAGTGCTTTGAAAGCGATTTAACGATGGAAAGCTAAATGCATCCCATCGTTAAATCGTGCTCGATCGATTGGTTTTGAGAATAATTCAAGGAATCTCAAAGAGAAATTCGTTTGGTCCGCCCGAGGCGACGGTTGCGGTCAGACCGCTTTGATAGGGGTTTCCATATTTTTCCGGAACAACGGAAACCGTTTCTACTGAACGCTCAGCCCCACTTTCGGGATCAACGGCTGTCCCCTTCACTCCATCTTTGAGGACGATTGCTTGAATCGTAACCCGGTGATTTCCGATCTTGGCGCCACGATGTCCCTGAGTCATCAAGGTAAAATTCCCCTGTTCATCTGTGACTCCCGAAGCAACGGGCCCCGAATCTGGGATAAACAGAATATTCGCTTGAGGCAGTGGCTTTCCTTTGAATTTCACTACTCCTTTGGCTGAGGCAATCTCAGGGAGATCGCTGGACTGGCCGCATCCAAAGCAACCAAAGAGAATTCCTGCGAGGAGCAGCCTGGAGAAACTCGTCGACATTGTCTTCATGGGGACACCCTTACCATCGTCAATGACCGGTCGTTTCCAGCCGTGACTCTTCTTATGGAACTGGAGTATGAAAGTGTGTGTGGAATGTTGTCAGGATGTGGTTTCCAATCCGGTACTTGATCTTTGATGCAATGCCTGGATGGAGTCTTTGGGAGGGCTGTTGAATACAGTCCCCCCCCATCGCCTCCGACAATGCAATTGAAACACGCGGGAGGAATCACAATCCGTTAGCAAATCAACACTGCTATTTTAATTGCGAGTGTGATTAGTATTCTCCAACGACTCTTCCATCAGCACGTCCGCCGAGACTCTGATAGGTGCCAGCGTGATCGATGTTTTCGCTGAGAAATCGAACGGAGCCATCGCACATGGCAAAATGGGCTCCTCCTGTATGCATCGAACGGAACCCGAACGAATAGTTCCAGGCAGATTCGGGAGTCGCATTTCCCGATGAAAATGTGCCACATGTCGCGTCGTTCATCTTGCGTGCAGGTCCCATCACAGAACATGAGGTGAAATCGTTGATCGGGGCCGTTGTGTGTGCATTGGCGTTGCATGCAGATGCTGCTCCGGACCAGGCCCCGAAGTCATGCCCTGTTGATGCACCGTAAACACACATCGGAATGATTTCTCCAATCATGATCGTGTTGGATGTTCCATCGCTGACATCCGAGATACGAATCAATGGTCCGTAGCGGGAGATAATACCGGAGATATTCGATTTCACTTTTGAATC
>CALLWY010000315.1 GCA_938015865.1 uncultured Planctomicrobium sp. | reverse complement strand
GCAGGTCTGTCTCGACGGTACATAGTCCGACAATCGCCGCAATCAGAATCCCGACGACTGCCGCTGTGGTGGCCAGTCGGGAGGCATAAATCCCCTCAAAGACCTGACTGAGAAACTTCATCCCGGGAAGAAGCAACAGTCGGGAGTGAACCTTCGCATTCTGAACAGCTAAGGCAATCTGCTCTCCCCAGACAGAGAGACGATGCAGCAGCCCCGGGGGAGGGAGATTGTCGTCAAACTGCTCACAGACCAGCAGGCCGACCGGACGTTTTTTCCGCTTCGATCCTGTCGGCTTCCCAGCGGGATCAGGCGCAACCGGATCAGGGACAACAAGCGGTTCCAAGACCAGCGACTGGACTCCGCTTTCGTGAACATATGCCATCAGCGACTTCAGGATGCTTTCGGGAAGATTCAATTCCTGTCCCGCGAAGAGAAATCGCTCGCCAGTGGGAGCAACCTGTCTGATGAGTGTTTTCAGCTGTCGCACCTGCGGAGAGGAGTGACGCATCTTTCGCTGACCGCTGACCTGACGAAGTCTCCATCGATTTCCGCTTCGTTCAAAGAGCCATGCCCGGTCGCATCCCAGATGCGTGCAGGTTTCATTGACCGCCGTCACACCGACCACACGGGGATCAAGACTCTGGTGAAGCCGGGAACAGAACGTCGCAAAGAGAGGTTGAAACCGTCCGGGATCGAGTGACTTGAGAGCCGCTTCGGCACGCTCCAGTGAGCGCTGGCAACTCTCCATGATCTCGAACGCGTACTGCTGCTCCGGGGATGGCTCCTGTGGCTCCTCCTCTTCTGATGGAGCATCACTTGCCTGCAGGTCCTTGCTGTCAGGCCAGTCAATTCCGCTGGAGAGAAGCTGCAAGACCCCCAGACGCTGCTTCCCTTTGAACAGGGGAATCAACAGGCACTGATGATGTTGTTTCGCATTCGCGGTCAATGAACCGAGTTCAAGCAGTATCGGAGAGTTTGTAAGCCATCCTTTCAGGAGCAATTCCTGATTGGACTGACTCTGTCGACGATCGTTCAGAAGTCCGCTGGCGGTAAAGCCGTGATCGGCAAACAGTGTCATCTGCTGCTGGGGACCCGCCATCCAGACACCAGCGATCGACTCCAGCTCTCCATCGACCAAAACCTTCAACAGCTCATTGAAGAAGGTCAATGGGGGAAGGTCCTCGCAGAGAAGACGGCGTGCCGCATCGGAAGCGGCACGAAGCGATTTCGTTCCTGTCGTCGAATTTGTCAGAGTGTCCATGGCCCCTCCGTAAACGCGGACCGTCTGTGCCCCGAGTGATTTCAGACGTGCATGGACCGACGAGAACAGCCCTCCGCGCGGCGGTTCCTCCTGAACCGCATCGAGAGTGTCAGCAAATGCCTGTAT
Organism: uncultured Planctomicrobium sp.; assembly: GCA_938015865.1. GTDB lineage: Bacteria > Planctomycetota > Planctomycetia > Planctomycetales > Planctomycetaceae > Planctomicrobium. The sequence continues at coordinate 14,301 of CALLWY010000315.1, read as the reverse complement.
CCGGTCAATATGGATTGATCTTGCCGGTTGAAAAGAAATCGCGATATCTTCCGACTCTCATTTCATTTCTGTACAGGAGCCTGCGCACATGGATGTGCGATGCCGACGACAACGGACCGGACTGAATGCCCTGATCTTCGCGGCCCTGCTTCTTCTTCCCCACGCGACACAGGCTCAAAACACTCAGCCCCCCAACTTACCTGACCCGATCGAAATCCCTGACTGCCGCGTCTCCCTGATCACGCGTGCAACGCTCGCAGGAGAGCGGGCCGGAGTCCTCGAATCGATTCAGGTTCATGAGGGGGAAACAGTCGAAGCAGGGGAGTTAATCGCCCAGCTGCGCGATGCCGTCCCCCGAGCTGCACTGGAAGCCGCCGACCGGGAAGCCCGGAACGACATCGACCTCCGCTATGCCAGAAAAGCCAGCGAGCTGGCCACCCTCGAATACTCCAAAGCTCTCGAGCTGATCCGGGATGTTCCGGGAAGCCACTCCGAGCTGGATATCCTCAGACTCAAACTGGCGGCTGAACGTTCGGTTCTTCAAGTGGAACAGGCAGCCCATCAGCTGGAAATGGCCCGCTTGCGCCGCGAAGAAGCCCGCATTGCACTGGATGCCTATCGGATCAAAGCCCCGCACGACGGCATCGTCCTTCAGGTCCTCAAACGGGCCGGAGAGGCCCTGCACACCGGCGAAGGGGTCGTCGTGATTGCGAACTTCGATCGCATGCGGGTCGAGGGATTTCTCCCGGTGGCTGATTCCTGGAAGGTCCGTCCCGGCGCCCCCGTGCAGGTCACCATCGATCTCTCCGGTCGAACCGGAAGCGAGGCACGTGCCCGTGTTGAGGGAATCGTGACGTTTATTGATCCGGTCATCAATGAAATCAGCCAGGAGGTGCGGATCTGGGCTGAGGTTGAAAATCGTCAACATCTGCTCCGGGATGGGATGAAAGGGACAATGTTGATTCAAACCTCCTCGCCAGCAGTGTCATTCGGCCAGTAAAATTGCCATAACGGATCAATCGATCTCTGGATCGAGGATGCGATATCACAAGCCGATCCCATGCCGACGGAACCACCCCCGGAAATGTGTCGGCATACAGAGAGCGATGAAGCATTCGTTGTTCTCCGACCGCTCATTTCATCCCTTTTCCACTACTGACGTCTTACCATCGACATGTCCAATCCACGACCGAAAGGAATTCTGCTTGCCGGCGGGGCCGGAACGCGGCTGCACCCGATGACGCTGGCGGTCAGCAAGCAGATGCTCCCCGTCTATGACAAGCCGATGGTGTACTATCCTCTCAGCGTGCTGCTTCTGGCCGGGATTCGAGACATTCTCCTGATCAGTACCCCGGTGGACCTTCCGGTTTTTCAGCGACTGCTGGGAGACGGCTCCGGGCTGGGGATCTCGATTTCCTACGCCGAGCAGCCGGAACCACGCGGGATCGCCGAAGCCTTTCTGATCGGGGAATCGTTTATCGGGTCGGACAATGTCTGCCTCATTCTGGGAGATAACATTTTCTACGGGCACGACCTGCCAAAGCTTCTGACGAGTGCGGCGGACAGAACGACCGGGGCAACGATCTTTGCCTATCGGGTCAAAGATCCCCAGCGATACGGCGTCATCAGCTTTGATTCACAGGGAAAGCCGCTGGACATCATCGAAAAACCGGCACAGCCGAAATCCCGATTTGCCGTCACCGGACTCTATTTTTACGACAACGACGTCGTTGAAATCGCCAAAGAAGTTCGTCCTTCAGCTCGCGGCGAACTGGAGATCACCTCCGTTAACCAGACCTATCTCGACCGAGGCAAACTCAATGTCGAGCTGATGGGACGGGGTTATGCGTGGCTCGACACAGGGACTCCCTCGTCCCTGTTGCAGGCCTCCGGTTTCGTCGAGGCCATCGAAAGCCGTCAGGGACAGAAAATCTGCGTCCCGGAAGAAATCGCATGGCAAATGGGCTTCATCACAGACGATGATTTGAGGAAACTGGCCGTTCCGCTGGGAAACAGCGCTTATGGAGCGTATCTTCTGGATCTCCTTTCGGACCCCTGAACGTTCGATCGCTGATCGTCCGAGTCCTCATCTGTGCGTTCCATGTCTCCGCCAACTTTCGAATTCGAAGTGGAATCCGAACTCAACGGAATCCGGATCGATTCGTTTCTGATCAAGCATTTCCGCAACTACACCAGCTGGCGGATGGCCCGGATCGTTCGAGCTGGAGCGGTCCGCATCAACTGGACACAGGCCGATCCTGAGGACCGTGTCTTCACCGGACAGCTGGTCCAGGTCCGGCTTCTCGAACCGCCCGACAAACTTCTCGATCCCGTGGAGATGCCGCTCAGTCTTCTTTATGAAGATCCCTGGATCATTGTGGTTAATAAACCGGCGGGACTGATCGTTCACCCAGTTGGTGAGACGCAAGTGGAGACGCTGGCAAATGGCCTGCAGCATTACCTCGATCAGAAAAGTCCGGCTCGTGGACTTCTTCGCCCCGGGATTGTTCATCGACTGGATCGCCAGACCAGCGGCGCGATTGTCGTTTCACCGAATCACCACGCACACGCCATTCTGTCGAATGCGTTTGAAGCGTCCCGAATCTCCAAGACCTATCTGGCTCTGGTGGAGGGAAACGTCCGCGACGACCGGGGAGCCATCACCCTTCCGATTGGCCGGGCACGGACAGGTCGGCATGTCCTGATGTCCTGCAAGGCGGATGCAATGGACCGAAAGCCAGCCCGGACACACTACAAAGTCATCGAACGGTTCACGGGTTACACTCTCGTTCAGGCACAGCCCCGGACGGGTCGAAATCACCAGATCCGGGTCCATTTCGCAGCGATCGGGCATCCTTTGGTCGGAGATGAGTTTTACGAAGCCAATGGGCGGTTTAAACCCTTTTTTCCCGAAGGAGAAAGTCCGGAATCGCGCGAAGTCGAAACAGGATTACCGATTCGCCGACATGCCCTGCACGCCCTGCAGCTCTGTTTTTCCCATCCCATCTCCCAGCACTGGATGGAGTTTACAGCCCCCCTTCCGACCGATTTTTCCGAGACCATTCAGGCGTTGCGTTAGGCCGGTGTGAACAAAAGGGGCACATTCGTGCATCCCCGTGTTTACTCCCGTTTCTCCCATTTGCCAAATCAGTCTTGCTGAGATTGCCTAATTTCGATACTACGAAGGGCCATGAGTCAGATTGTCTTGCCCAAAAGGAGTTGGGAATGTCTTTTGTGCGTCGCTGGATGCTGTTCGGTTTCCTTCTGCTATGCAATGCCCTGCCGGTACTTGCTCAGAACCCGGGCAATCTCGACCAATTGAAAACACAGGCAGATGCTGCCTATCGCGAACGGGATTTCAACAAAGCGATGCAGCTGTGTGATCAGGTTCTGGCTGCCGCTCCACAAGATCACGTCGCGCTCTATCTGCGGGGGAGCAGCCGTGTCGAGCTGGGAATTTTCTCCGGCAATGCCGATCTCATCCGGTCCGGAATCGCGGATGCACGTGAAGCAATCCGGCACGAAGGGAACGGAAAACCGGAATACTATCTTCCCTATATCTATGGAATGAGTCACCTTTCCGCATTCGAAGGGAAGCCGGTTCATGCAACAACTGCCCGGACTGTTGCGGACTCCATCCTTGACCGGGACGATCTCACCACAGAACAGAAGGCGAACCTGTACTATCAGCGGGCACAGGCAGATCTGCAGCTTAAGGACTTTGTCGCTGCCGAAAATGACCTGCAGGAAGCATTGAAGTTCGATCCTCAACACCTGGCCGCTTATATGCTGACGGCCGAAGTGGCAGCGAAATCCAAGTCTCCGGACGATGCGGTTGCTGCCTATACTCGCGTCGTTAACACGTTCCCGACCAATCCGCTGGTGTACAACAACCGAGGAATGTACCTGCAGTCGCTGGGACGGACGCAGGAAGCTCTGGCCGACTTCGACAAAGCCATCCAGTTGGATGCGAAGTTCCTCCCATCCTACATCAATCGTGGATTTACTCTTCAGGAAGCTGGCAATCCGGAAGCAGCAGAAGCAGCGTTGAATCAGGCACTGGAACTCGATCCGAAACTCGTGGGTGCCCTCGGCCTCCGTGCAACCGCTCGTCTGGATCAACATAAAGTTCAGGGGGCACTGGAGGATTATCGTCAGGTTGTTCAGATGACCGGGCAGAATCCAATGGCCTATGCCGATCTTGGATTTGCCCAGTGCTTCACCCGGGATTATCAGGGGGCACTCTCCTCATTCCGGACCGCGCTCAAGCTCGATCCCAACCTTCGCTTTTTGCGTCCCTGGGAACTCGCCTGCGCGATGCAGCTGGGGAGTGTTGATCCTGCGAGCTATTCTGAGTTCACGTCCAAATCCCCCGAAGCCCGGGACTGGGTTGATCAGATTATTCTGTTTCAGCTGGGACAGAGTGATGCTGCATCCATGCTGAAAGCTGTCAGCAGTACCGATGAAAATGCCCGTGCGGCCCAGCTCTGTGAGGGGTACTACTTTATCGGTCTGGAATTGCTGCGACGCGGTCGTGATGCAGATGCACAGGCCTATTTCAAGCAGGCCACAGCAACACGGCTCCCCAAGCTGGCTGCCTACCGTGGATCTGTGTACGCTTTGAAGGAAGCGGCGAAGTAATTCGATCAAGGAACGTTGCCGCACAACTTGCCTGTGCGGCAACGTCTCTCGCGAAAGCGGCTCTGATCGATACAATCTCCGGACAGTGCCGCTCCGCGACATGATGACGATCGACGTCTGTAGAAAGTGCTCCTGAAGTGTCCCTCAATGTGCTCCCCGATGATCTCCGGAAGGAGTATCCCTTCTCTCCCAGGTCGATCGAGATTGACGGGCACAGGTATTCTTACATTGATGAGGGGCACGGGCCAGTTGTCCTCTTCGTCCACGGGAATCCTACCTGGAGCTTTGCCTGGCGGCACCTCATCAAGGGGCTAACTCCCAACTACCGTTGTCTCGCTGTCGACCACATCGGAATGGGACTTTCCGACAAGCCGCAGGACTACAGCTACCGCATCGAGCAACATATCCAGAACCTGAGCCACCTCATTGAGCAGCTCGACCTGCGCGATGTCACCCTGATCGGACATGATTGGGGAGGATGCATTGGAATGGGATCGGCCGGGAGAATGCCGGACCGGTTTCGCCGCTTCGTCATGATGAATACAGCGGCCTTTCGGTCCCAGCTCATTCCTCTTCGAATCGCGGTCTGCCGAACTCCGTTTCTCGGCCCGCTGGGAGTCCGTGGACTCAACCTGTTTGCCGGCGCTGCAATTCGTATGGCGATGGCGGATCACGCCCGAATGACTCCGGCCGTCCGGAAAGGATATCTGTTTCCTTACAACAGCTGGGCGAATCGCATTGCTGTGCAGCGGTTCGTAGAAGAAATCCCTCTCAAGCCCTCACACCCCAGCTACCAGACACTGGTGGATGTCGAGAATGGGCTCGCGCAATTTCAAACTCATCCCATGCTCCTCTTCTGGGGAGAACGGGACTGGTGCTTCACCACTGCGTTTCTCGACGAATGGCAACAGCGATTTCCTCAGGCGGAAACAGTCCGGTTTCCCGACGCAGGACACTACATCTTTGAAGATGCTCACGAACGTATCCTGCCTAAACTGCGTCACTTCTTACAAACGACCTGAACCGCTGTCGTCTTTTGGCAACATTCATGACGCCGAGCGAGGGATTTTACGCACTGTGCCGATTTTGATTGACTTCCCGTTAAGCCGCTTTACGATCAAAGTAGGCTATTAACATTGCTGCGAGTCGCGCAGCGATGACGTAATATTTGTCGTCTTCTGGAAGCCAAGGGTGATCGATGCGGTTCCTGCCGCAGGGTGAGACTCTCAGCATACTGGCCCCCGCCAAAATCAATCTCGCACTGAAAATCCTGAGACGCAGGCCCGATGGGTATCATGACCTTCGGACCACCATGCTTTCAGTGCGACGATACGATCATCTTTTATTCACTCCCGCTGCAGAAGATGAACTTGGGCTTACGCTTCTTTCTGCTTCATCAAGCCCCACCGACATCCCGACTGATGACCGGAATCTGATCATCAAGGCAGCTCGCCTCCTGCAAAAAGAGACAGGTTGCCGAAAAGGGGTCTCGATCACATTAAGAAAGCAGATCCCGTCGCAGGCAGGACTTGGAGGGGGGTCGAGTGATGCTGCTGCCACACTCGTAGGACTGAACCGCTTCTGGGATCTCGGACTGGAGTCAGCGCATCTTCACCGGCTGGCTGCACAGCTGGGGAGCGATATCAATTTCTTCATTGACTCTCCGGTCGCTGCAGTCTGCACCGGCCGTGGAGAGCAGGTTCATGAGATCCCAATTCCCTCGGGTATCCCCATCGTTCTTGTGAAACCACCCACAGGACTTTCCACAGCAGATGTGTTTCGCGAATGGTCCAGTGGCTCCCCTTCGTCCGTCAGTACTCCCGTACAGGAAAAGCATGTGATGCAAAAGGGGACCACCTTTGAATTTGGCAATGATCTGGAAGTTCCCGCACGTCGACTGAACCCCCAAATTGACCGTGTCCTGTCTGTGCTGCAGAAGGAGTCGACCTATGTGGGAATGACCGGAAGCGGATCGGCCTGTTTTTCAATCTGCCGAAGTACCCGTCACGCGCAAGCCATCGCCCGGCGATGCCAGCATCAACAGCTGGGGCAGGCATTTGTTGTTCACTCTGGAGTGTGACCCACCGAGTTCGACACCACTGAGGAGACTGTCCATGAAACCGGATTGGCATTCCAGTCGAGAAGCTCTCGCTCGATTGAAGACCTGGATCGTTGTTCACCTGGGCAGGATGCGTTCAAAATTTTTCGGAGTCGACCTCTTCGTGTCGAACTCCTTGCTCCTTAACCGCCCCCTTTCCCTGTCGGTCATTCCTGTTGATGGACGACCGAGTCCAGCCCCCGTTCGAATCGTATCCCATTTTCACAAATGAAGATCGTCGCGGGCATTCCTGACGAGCAATGAGCCCTCAGCATGGAGGTGGCCATGGAGATCACAGAAGTTCGCATCAAACTGATGGACGGCGTGCAGGACCGTCTTCTCGGTTTCTGCTCGATCACCTTTGACCGGTCCTTTGTCGTTCGGGACCTGAAGATTATCAAAGGGAGCCGAGGAGCATTTGTGGCGATGCCTAGCCGGAAATTGACGGACCGCTGCCGCAACTGCCACCACAAAAACCCGCTCCGTTCTGTTTACTGTTCACAGTGCGGACAGAAACTTCCCCAGAATCGATCCGGGAAGAACAGTGACGGGAAGTCAAAGCTCTACGCAGACATCGCCCATCCCATCAATTCCGAATGCCGGGACCTCATCCAGCAGAAGGTCATGGCGGCATATGATGAAGAACTCCTGCTGGCTCAACAGCCAGGTTACGTCTGCCGTTATGATGATTTTGGTGAATTCGATCTGGATCACGACGAGCATGATCGCTGGGACGAAGAGTTCGCCATGAAAGAAGCGACGCTCACCCCGGAACGCTGGGATGAACTCCATCAGCAGGACCAGCACGCTTCCGAATCAGGAAATGATTCCTCCGATCAGGACGAAGACGCTCCACAGCTGGCAGCCAGACTTGTTCCGACCAGGAAGGATTCTCCAAAAGACGTTTCACCTCCTCAACGAGACGAATTCGGTGATGGAGTTCTTTGAGGAAGTGTCAGACCGCCGATCCCTTCACCCGACTTCCAAACAATACGAGGATGCTCCATGGGAATGTATTCAGCCACCATTCTCCCGGAATTTGAAGCGGAAACAGCCAATACGCGGCGCGTGATTGTACAGGTTCCCGACGAAAAGTATTCGTGGAAGTCACACCCCAAATCCAACACGATCGGCTGGAACGTCAGTCATCTTGTTGAGATCGTCAGCTGGGTTCCCGGAGTGCTCCACCAGACGGAATGGGAGACGTATCCCGAAGGGGGAGAGCCCTACCGGACGCAGCTCATTTCATCCCGGGAAGAGGCACTCGCCCAGTTTGATGAACATGTCCGGGTGGCCAAATCGGCATTGGCAGAAATTAGTGACGAGGCGGTGCAGGTTCCGTGGTCGCTGCTGGCAAAAGGGAAACCCTTGTTCACACACACCCGCGCTGAAGTGATCAGACTTTTTGTGATGAATCATCAGATTCATCACCGCGCGATCCTCTGTTCCTATCTTCGTCTCAATGACATCCCGGTTCCTGGAATGTATGGACCTTCCGGAGACGAATAACCGACCAGCGTCGAGTCTAAATAAACAAAGCCCTGACGTTCGCAGAAGTCAGGGCTTTATTTGTAGTCTTCGGTTCGGCGAGCGGGAGACGTTGCCCCCGACTACCGGGGAATCCGACAGCATCCGGGATGGCAGGGGGGAGCATCCGATGGGGGACATTGTCCCATAATCGGCAAGGAGGATGAGCCTCCCGAGACATGCCCGGCAGGCGCGCTCATCAATTTTTCCAATCGGACGCTCTGGCACCCGGGACAGACGGGCTGTTCACTTCCTCGAATGAAGATCTCACATTCGGCGCCGCAATCACTGCAGCGATACTCAAAAATCGGCATCTCTCAGACTCGTTTTCAAAAGGTAGGATCAGAAACGTACGCTGCGAATTCTGATCATCCACACGTTACTTCTGATCGTCTTCCTTGTCTCCATCCTTGTAGCCGATGGCGAACAGCGTTGATTTGTTTGCGATGTAGAGGACGCCGTTGGCAACGATCGGACTACTGTAAACGGAGTTACCGCAGCTGTTTTCTGCAATCAATTCCATTTTACGATCGTGCTTGAAGACGGCAACATCTCCATCTTCGTCGCCGATGTAGACCTTTCCATCCACAATCAGAGGAGACCCCCACGCAGCTGCCAGCATGTCATAGTTCCAGTGGGCCTTTCCGGTCTTGGCATCCAGACAGTGGAAGATCCCTGAGAAGTCTGCCACATAAAGCAGATCATCCTTGATCGCGACCGTCCCGCAGGTCCGGTGCATCTCTTCTTCGAAATCAATCTCTCCGTTGCCGTTAGTGTCATACCCGGTGAAATGCCAGACAACGGCTGAATTCGGGTTTTCGATGGCCTTTTCTCCATTGGCAGGATTGATTGCCTGAAGCCGTCGGGTCCCATCATTCTTGTCGATGATTGGCTGACCATCTTTGTCGACAGCAATCCACGGACTGACATCCCCCCGCTTGGTCGGATCAATGCACCACAGATGCCCGTTTCCTTCCCCGTGCTCGGGGTCTTCCCCCACCCCGACGTATACCAGCCCGTTATAGATCACAGGGGTTCCGATGATGTGGTTTCGCTCGCTACGGCCGCTGACGGAGTACTTGGAATCCTTGGGATTGCAGTCGAACTTCCACAGCAGTTTGGAATTTCCTTCTCCATCCCCATTCGGATCAAAGCTGTACAACCATCCGTCTCCCCCACCAAACAGGACCTGAGGCTGTCCACCAATGACACCATAGGCCGGGGAGGACCACTGCCCATGCAGAACGTTGAGTCCGGGAGATTTATCTGTCCAGAGAACCTCTCCGGTATCCCGGTTCATCGCGAGAAAAGAAGCAGCGTTCGGTGCTGGGATGTTGATGTGCGATTCATCAACGCCGTTGGAGGTGCAGACAAAAATGACATCCCCAACACAGGCGATTGAGCAGTTACACATATTGTGCTGGGAGACTCCCAGCTGCGCCATCATGTCGTACTTCCAGATGATGTCCGCTTCGTTAAGGTTCTCGTTGTCCTCTGCGGTGAAGGGGCCATTGTTCACACCATCATGGAATCCTTCTGTATCCAGACAGCAGACTTCCCCCCGGTTGGTGACGTACCACAACCGTTTCCCATCAACGAACACCGCGGAGCAGACCCCCTGATCGGGCCAGTCATGCACACGGCCAGTTGGCAGTTTCTGATTGGAATGCTGCCAGAGAAATTCGCCGGTCTTTTCGTCAAAACAGAGCAGGACTCCCAAGTCGACCGTCTTCGGAAAGCGACTGACATAGGCATGGTGGTTATTGGTTCCGACGTACACCTTGCCATTGGCAACCACAGGGTTCCCATAGGACTGAGATCCCAGAGGGGCCGACCAGAGGATGTTGGTTCCGTCATCGACATTCCATTCGGAGGGAATGTTAGTCCCGCTGGGAGTGTTGTTCCTGTGTGTCCATCCTCCCCACTGCGGCCAGTCGCCGGGCCGGACGTCCAGCGTCGCAATTTCCGCCAGGGCCTGCTCTGTTGGACCAGGTTCTTCCGCCACAGCCAGAATGCTGTTTGCCAGAACTGCACAGGAGCATACGGCAGTGAGAATGGATGGGCGAATCATACAGGACCTCAGAAAGCAATAACTCAAAATGAACAGGCGTGTTTCGGATACGAACGGCCGTTTGTTATTTCCTACATCAATCGGCCGTTCGAAACTTGCGTGAGTGCGGCCGAAAACATCCCTGTGCTGCACTCCAAAAACAGAATCCAACTCAGGACGCTTCCATACAGCAGTCACCCTCGGTTGGCAGGATGCCAAACTGCGTTCTTCTCATTCCGTCTGATTCCGGATCACAGTCAGATTATCGTAGAAAAACTCGCCATCCTTTGTGTTTCCAAACAGACCGGGGCTGCCAATCTTATTGGGGGCAATATCTTCTGCGACAATCGTCCATTCTTCAGGCTCGGTCTCGCCTCGGGGCCAGATCTTGCCACTGAGAACCGCTTTTCCATCCTTGTTCTCAGCCCGCATTTTCATGGTGTACCAGACGTAAGGTTTCCACTGCAGCGGACTGTTTTTGGAAAAACGATTCAGCTGAGGTGTCCATGTGCGGAATTGCAGCTGTTCGGACGCCCCCATCAGATCAAGCGTATAGCGCTGGGCGATGAGTCCGCCGTCGGGCAGTTTGTCCTGACGGGAAAATGCCAGCACATCCGCCTGAATGGTGTAGTCGTGGAGATCTGGATGCCCCATCCAGCCCTGGCTGCGGGTTCCTTTAGGGATGGTCGTAATCTTGCAGAGAACCCCATTCCCATCGATCTTCCGATCCCCTTGAACGACTGACAAACGTGGTTCCGGAACTGTTTCGTTCCCCTGTCCGGTCGGACGATCCCACGTCGACCAGTTGAAGCTGGCAATAACGCCTTCATCAACCAGAGCCTGCAGCGCCGGATCGAGTTTCGCACGAGCCTGATCCACGTTGCGTGGCCGCTCTTCACCCTCTGCCATATTCAGATAGACCAGCAGGTTCTTCCATCGCTGCTGCGGGGTGGAATCATCAAATTCCCGTTTGGGGCCGACATTGGCAAATTCAGTCATCATGTAGATGTACATGTCCCCAAACAGCGGATCCTTCGCACGCAGCTTCTGGAGCAGGTCCCAGTCGAGAACAATGTGTCGGTACGCTGCCCCCACCCAGGTCTCGGGAACCTTTCCGTCATTAAAATCAAACGCCCAGTCCAGATCAGGAACAATGCGAATTCGTGCGGTCCCTTCGACATCCTTGTATTTCGCGGAGAGATAGACCGCGTTATGGGACTTGTGATCGGCGGGAATGACATAGCCGCCACCGGCATCAATGGTCCCCGGTCCCTTTGTGATTGTCAGCGTCACCTCATCCGGATGGGCCATGCGCAGATACTGCCCTTTGGCATTGAACAGACGAACATGCAGCGGTTGCCGTGTCCCCGGACGAAGAAGTGATTCAACCGGAACCAGCTGGACCAGCGCCGGCTTCTCATCCAGCGCGACATGGGTTTCCTTGGGCCCCTGAGGAATCCCAGCAACCTGTCCCGAGCGATTTTCCTTACCAATGCAGTACATCTTGCCGGTCGTCGGGATATAGATTCTCCCGTTCACAGCGATGGGCGAGCCATGGCACTCTTCTCCAGTCGGGAATCGGAATCGGTGAAGGACTTCCGCTCCTTCAGGTGTCGGCTTGATGACATAGCCACGCCCGTTGACTTCATGCACATAGAGTTTGCCATCTGCGTACAGCATGTTGGCCCGCATCATCGTTCCGAGACGGACCGGCTCGCCAATCTGCTCCCCATTTTCGGGGTTCACGCAGTAGAGTTTGGCCGCATCGGTCACGAAGTAGAGCCGACCGTCGATGAGCTGTGGAGATGAGCGGCCTACCGAGTATTCCACCTTTTTCCAGATGGTTCCGGTCTTGGTGATATCGCCCCGCTGGGTGGCGTCGATGCAGACCACCCCTCCCATTGTTGTCGAATCGAGATTCTCTTCCGAATGCCCGCAGTAGACCCGGTTCCCTACGATCAGCGGAGTCGTATTAATTCCGTGCATCGAGAGGTAGTAGCTCCACAGCTTCTTTCCAGTACGGGGCTGGAAGCTGTGAATCCCCCCATCTCCCGCGGAACAGACCATCTGCAATTCCCCATCAATGACTCCGATGACGGGTGAGCTGTAGGTCGTATCCTCAGGAAGAGGGCGAGTCCCTTCAAACCAGACCGGAATTCCGTTCTTCTTGTCCAGCGCAAGGAATCGATGGTTGGGTTTGGCCTGTTCTCCCCATCCGATGACCACTGCACTGATAATGACGTTCGACTCAAAGATGACGGGGTAATTCGTGCGTCCCCCGTAAGTCGTTAGAAACCCGAACTCCTCGTGCATGGAGTGGTCCCAGATCAGTTCACCGGTTTCTCCATTCAGGCAGCAGAAATACCCGCAGACTCCCTGGGCATAGACATTTCCGGTTTCCGGATCGGCAACGACACTCGACCATCCCACTCGTTCAATAGGGACGTCCGAGAGATAAACATTAAAGGGATAATCCCAGAGCATTTTCCCGGTTGTCGCATCAAGGCAAACGATCCGTTCCCCCGTTCGCTGAATATCTTCGGGATAGCTGTTGGTGATCAAATAAAGCTTGTTATTCAGCAGCACCGGAGTGGACCGGCTTCCGATATCAGCGGTCCAGAGGACATTGCTCCCCTCGCCCCCTTTGGGGTCCCAACGATCCGGAAGGTCCAGTTCGTCGGATTGGCCGGTGTAACCCGGACCGACCCAATAGGGCCAATTGTTTCCAGCGTGACAAATTGTGGTTCCCAGCAAGATGAGGGCCAGCGCTGGAGAAAGTAGAGCTGCGAAGAACGATTTCATTGTCACTCTTCAATCAATGAGTCGGGGCGTTTGACGATTCATCAGTTCTCAGAAGGAAAACTGAGTCACCGCCAAATTGAACTGGATTCAACGATAGACTGAACTCACAAGAGCGTAAACGGCAGGGCGACCCTCGATGAGTGTCGAAGGAAATTGTATTGAAACCAAACCCGGTCCATTTTCTGAGGATTGGTCCATACTGCCCACACACCGGATGGGCAACAAATTCGATCGTCCCCCTGCTTCCAAAATCCTCATGAAAAGCCGACAGATGAATCCATTGTTGTTTTAACAATAGTCAACGGCTCGCGCCTCGGCAAGGTGGTTCAGGGATGGGGAGAGACACGAAATTGGTCCCCTTCGTCTTGATTCAGATGGATTCACCTGTCAGGGTGTTGCCGAAAGGGAAACGATCCGGAAGATGCTGTTGGGAAATCGTCTTCAAAAGCTATGATTTTCCGGAGGTCCTCCCGACAATTCCGGTCCACGGCAATTGTCATGAAGTCGTCATTTGAAGTCTCGAAGGATTCCTTTCCAGATGTCCACGAAGAACGCGTTGCCGGAACCACTGGATGTGATCGCAGTTGGGGCACATCCGGATGATGTCGAGATTTCCATTGGCGGGACACTTGCCACTCTCGTGCTTCAGGGATACCGGGTCGGAATCGTGGACCTGACCGATGGGGAACCGACTCCCAATTCACCCGGTCCAGAACACCGTTTGGAAGAGGCCCGACGTGCGGGAGAAATTCTCGGAATCCACTACCGAAAGACTCTCGATCTCCCGAACCGGAAGTTGTTTGACTGCTACGAAGCTCGCGTGGCGCTGGCCAAAATCTTCCGTATGTATCGCCCCAAAATCGTTCTGGGAATCCACGGAAAAACGCCGTTGGCCTCTCCGGATCACTGGCAGGCCATGCAGATTACGGATGCCGCGGTCTTCTATTCACGATTGACCAAATGGGATGGGGAGTTCGACGGGCTCCCGGTCCACACGATCCGGCAACTGTTGTGGTACCCGTTAGGGTTCAGTGCCTATCCATTGAATGATGCTGCCGGAACGATGCTCGTTGACATCTCCAATGCTTTGGAGATCAAGCTGAACGCGATCCGGGCTTACGAATCGCAGTTTCCAGAGTCCAAACAGCGAATTTTTGAAATGGTTCGCAGTCAGGCCCGACTG
>CALLWY010000314.1 GCA_938015865.1 uncultured Planctomicrobium sp. | reverse complement strand
GCGGGCAGAAGCCGTTTCTCCTGCCCGCCGATGCTCTATCCGGAAATGAATGATTGATCCGGAAACGGTCCATCTACTAGGACAGCAGCGGAGGAGTCCATCCGGTGCGGTACTCGCGACGGAGGAACTGGTTCGCCTTCTCGTTGTTCGTGATCTTCATTTCTGCAGCATCCCATTGCAGTGTCTCACCGGGAACACGGCTGGCGACGATTCCAAGCAACACGGATTCGGTCAGCGGACCGGAGTAGCTGAAGTTGGAGGTCGCGACCCCTTCACCACGGCAGGCATCGGCCCAGTCCGTGTAATGGTTTCGGCCTTCGACTTTGGGAATCTTGTACTCAGCAAACTTGTCCGTTGGAGAAAGGACCGGTGCGCCGACGTGAGGCAGGACCAGCTGGCCCTCTTCCCCGATGAACACAGAACCGGCAGTCGGAATCTTCACACCAGCGGGAAGCGAGAGTGCTTCCCGGGATGGAATTTTTCCTAGTCCATTGGTCCAGGTCACCTTGATCGTCGGCCCTGCGGTGAATTCGGTCCCGGGGAATTCGTAAGTCACCACGTTGTCATTGATCCAGACTTCCGAATTCAGCTTTGGATTTACTCCCACCAGCGATTTGGGAGACGTGAGCTTCAATGCGGTGAACACCGGGTCCAGAATGTGGCAGGCAAAATCGCCCAGTTTCCCTGTCCCGAAATCCTGCCAGTTTCTCCAGTTATATGGATGATAACATTCGCTGACATAGGGACGTTCCGGGGCCACCCCCAACCACAGATCCCAGTGAACCCCTTCTGGAACAGGATTGCTCCCCGGCACGCGATCGGTCCATCGATTCCACGATGAGTTCCCCGCCTGCCAGGACTGTACTTCCCGAATCTTTCCGATCGCTCCATCCTGAATCAGTCGCACTGCGGTTCGATAATACTCGTGAGACTGAATCTGGTTCCCCATCTGGGTGACGACCTTCATCTTTGCAGCGGCGTTGGTCATGGCGCGGGCCTCTTCCACCGTATGAGAGAGAGGCTTTTCGCAGTAGACATGCTTCCCGAGCGCCATGGCTGCCAGTGAAATCGGAGCATGCATGTGATCTGGTGTCGCAACAATCACTGCATCAATGTCAGACTGTTCCAACATCTTCCGCCAGTCGAAGTAGCGTTTCGCCTGCGGGTATTCTTCGGCGGCCCACCCCAGATGATCTTTACTCTCATCAATGTCACAGAGTGCAACGATGTTGACATAAGGGCTCGAAGCTACCGACGTCAGGTCTGATTTCCCTTTTCCACCAACTCCAACAGCAGCCACATTCAATTTGCTATTCGCCGAAGCGGCACGTGAAACGCCGCACATCAAGGCGGCGCTGCCAAGGCTGGTGGTCTTCAGAAAACTTCGTCGTGACAACGGTCTGAACATGGTGAGACTTCCAGATACGAGTCAGGGGTAAGAATGATCAGAGGCAGGTACCCGCTGTTGGCCATTCCTCGTTTGGGCCAACAGCTTGGAATGACGTCACATCGTAGCAAATGAACATCAGTAGATGCGACGCTGTCACGTGGCGTCTTTCGTAGTACAATCCGATTTCGTTCCGATTATTCAGCACAGGAGCGGGACACTTTTCAAAAATCCTGTCCTGGCAGGCTTTTATTGAATATGATCCGAACTCATTCGGAATCGTCTATAGACAAACAACTGCCCGTTCATTGACTGGAACCTTCTCACTTTTTGCAAGAGGTCGAAGTGATGCCGCAGATTCTGATGCCAATTGGCGATGCCACAGAAGTGATGGATACGCTTTACGTCTTCTTTCGAATTGCAGAGGAGGGGTATCGGGTTGTTGTCTCAGGACCGGAAGCACGCGTCTATAACGGCGTGATGCACGAGATTCCTCCGAATGCCTCCATTCCATGGGACATCACTCGAGAGCAACCGGGCTATCATGTCAAAGCGGAGATCGCATTCCGGGACGTTCGCGTTGAGGACTACGATGGTCTGTTCTTAAGCGGAGGGCGGGCACCAGAGTATCTGCGCTATGATCCAGACCTGTTAAGAATCACCCGACACTTCTTTGAAGCCAACAAGCCGGTCGGCATTGTCTGCCACGGCATTGAGATTGCTGCTGCAGCTGGGTGTCTGATCGGCCGGACAGCAACGACCGTGAGGAAGTGCGAGCTGGATATTACTCAGTTCGGTGGAAAATACGTGGACGAACCCAGCGTTACTGATGGGAACCTGGTCTCTGCCCGGACATGGCATGACTACCCGACTTTTCTGCCCGCTTTTCTGAAAGTCCTGGGCCCCGCCAAAAAGCCCTCCTGAGGCTGATTGTCATTGTGGATCATGTTCGGCCATTACGGCCATCGCACTAGCGACTTCATCGCAGCAACCAGCAGTTGACGCTTGGTCACAACGGGCCGTTGTTCCCAGACGCGGTACCCGGAACGTTCAATGGCGTCGAGAATGAGAAGTCCGCCGCGAGCAAAGAGATCGACATCCACGCGAAGACGTCCGGGCATTCGCTGAACAAGTGGACGCCCTCGCTGAAGTCGATCACGAGCATCCCGAACAAGCTCCTTCATGAGTGCCAGAAACTCGGGCGTCGTCTTTTTCTGTCGCAGATCTTCGTCCCGGTATCCAAACTGCGTTCTCATCTCCGCAGGAAGGTAGACCCGTCCGATATCAAGATCTCGAGACACATCCTGCCAGAAATTCGCCAGTTGAAGTCCGGTGCAGATCTGATCCGAGAGTTCAAAATTCTCCGGATCGGCACGTTCACACAAATAGAGAACAATTCGCCCCACCGGGTTGGCGCTGCGCCGGCAGTAGTTCAGCAGCTGAGGCATCGACTCATATTCCTGAACGACCTGATCCTGCATGAACGCAGAGAGCAGGTCTGCGAACGGTTCGCGCGGAATGGAAAACCGTTCAATCGTTGTCCGTAAAGCGACAAAGACTGGATGTACTGCCTCCCCTGCATAGCAGCGATCTAACTGTTCCTGCCACCAGTGGAGCAGCGACAGTGACTGCACCGGATCACCAATTTCATCCCCGAGGTCGTCTGCCCAACGACAATAGGCATACACATTGTAAAAGTGCTGGTGGAGCGATCTCGGCAGGAACCAGCTGACGACCGGGAAATTCTCATAGTGCGATGTCGCCAGTTTCCTGCAGTATTCCTCCGCCTCCCGACGCGATGGGGGCAACGCCCCGGAATCGGGTCCCCAGGTCAGGAGATCATGAGTGACAGAAATTTCGGGCATTGCGACGGGCTGTGTCCGATGTTCGACAAATTGGAAATCGACAGGGTACCGCCAAACCGATCCCGGAGTCATCCCAGCCGGGTTCTTCTCGGCCCATCAAAGTTCAGACCTGAACTCCCAATATCCCCTGTCGCCCCAAACAGGCGTCATCCATTTGACAACACGAATAACTTCATTTCAGACTTCGATTCCTCCGTTCCAATTGCATCTTCCTCTCCCGAACACGAAAACCAACGCGAGAAGAAAACAGCAATAGTTACGGAAAGACCGATTGACATCGAATTTACTGATCGTAACACCGCCCTGGGTGATCCACGAGTCGAACGGTCCGGCCGTGATTGCAAGGGGTTAGCGCGCTCCGTATGATAGCTGTTATGCTGCTCACACCGCCTGCTGCTGCGGGCGAATCGGGTGGATACCTGTTGCTGCCGAGGCTGAAGGAACGGCAGTGAATTGTTATTGCGGTATCCGCGAGTTGATTCCCTATGAAGAAGCCAACAAAAGACTTGTTTGACGATACGACGATGTCGTTTGGAGAGCATCTGGAGGCTCTGCGGACGCATCTGATACGTGCCCTGATTGGTCTGGTCATTGCTGCGATCATCTGTCTGTATCAGGGGGATGTGATCGTCAATTTTATCCGCCGCCCCATCGACCGGGCCTTGAAACGCTATTCCCATATTGAGACACAAGACGACCTCAAGGGGGCTGAACAGGGCTGGGAAAAGCTGAAAGAAGATTGGGGAATTAACACGCTCGTTGAGCTGTTCACCGGGACGAAAGCCGAGCGGGAGGAAGCTCAAAAAGTTGCAGAACAGACGACCTCCCCGGACGCTCCCCCGGTTCATCCCGACTCCATCACGGTCAAGGTGGGTCTGGACGATCTGGCGCAGGCACTTCATGCGGCCGATCCGGAACGCTTCCCCGCCGTTGCCCCCTCTGCATCGGAACCTCCCCAGGCCCCCGGCCCCGAACAACCCAATGGAGAGAAGGAGAAACCAGCAACGGCCCAAAAAATGATCCCCCTGACGCTGCACGCCCCGGAGTTCGCCCAGTTTCAGGCAACAGTAGAAATGACTCGACAGGCGGTCACGCTCAACGTGCAGGAAGCCTTTATGACCTACCTGAAGGTCTCCCTGATGGCGGCGGTGATTCTGGCCAGCCCATGGATCTTCTACCAACTCTGGCTATTCGTCGCTGCCGGTCTGTATCCGCATGAACGCAAATACGTTTATATCTATGGCTCGATGAGTCTGGCGCTCTTCATCATTGGAGCGCTGTTCTGTTACTACGCCGTTTTCCCGTTCGTTCTGAATTTCCTTTTGGGATTCAATGCAAATCTGAAAATCACGCCCCAGATTCGACTGTCCGAGTGGATCAGCTTTGCCATCATCCTCCCGGTCATGTTCGGCGTCAGCTTTCAGCTTCCGCTTGTCATGCTCTTTCTGGAGCGGATTAGCATTTTTGAAGCCAGTGTCTATCGCGAACAACGGCGCATGGCGATTCTCGTCATTGCCATTCTTTCCGCCATTCTCACTCCCGCAGATCCGATGAGCATGTTGCTGATGATGCTTCCGCTCGTGTTTCTGTATGAACTGGGAATTCGGCTCTGTGAATGGCTGCCGCGTCATGCAGAAGTGGACTTCGACGCAGTCTGACCAGTCCTGCAACCTCTTTTCAAAATCCCCAGTTCATGATTCGCTGAAACACAAGGAAGGCCTGCCCCGATACTGGACATGAATCAACAGGGAAGTCATCCTTCGTGAAGTCGAGACGAACGCCCCCAACTGTTTTCTGGAAAGACGATGTCATGTCCGATGGAACACTGCCTCTGGAAGTCGATTGCCAGACGGTTCACCAGATGATCACACAGGGGGCATCGTTCCTGTTTCTGGATTGCCGGGAACAGGATGAGTACGAGATCGCCCGAATTGAAGGAGCGGTGCTGCTCCCGATGAGCGAACTGCAGCTGCGGGTGGAAGAACTCGAATCCTCTCGGGATGCCCACATCGTTGTTCACTGCCATCATGGCGGCCGGAGCCTGCGAGTCGCCAACTGGCTCCGCGCCCAGGGCTTTCCGAAGGCTCAGAGCATGGCCGGCGGAATTGATGCATGGTCGCT
>CALLWY010000313.1 GCA_938015865.1 uncultured Planctomicrobium sp. | reverse complement strand
CTGGGGGTCTCTGATCTTTCCAGCCGAAAGGAAATGCTGGAGTTTGCCCGGAAATATGGCGTTTCTGCTGTGGCTGTTTATCGGGGAACGGATGAAAACGCGTGGTATGGGTACGCTTTCGTTGCGGAACTGCTGCTCACAGAACGAGAACTTCCCCTGATCCATCAGATGCTTCCCTTCCCCGCAGAAACAAGCAAGCTGGAAGCGTTGCATCGCCTTCAAGTCGCGGACGCCAGCTACGGGGCGGTTTATCGCGATGGAATTGTTGTGGGTGTTGTGGCCCGAAATGGGCTGGTCGAACAGATCTTCCGCCCCTCCGCAGTCGCCATGGGGCGGCTTTTTGACGCGGGTTGAAACGGGATCGTCAGAGAAAGTAGACGCGGGAGTGGTGCCTCCATCTCCCTCAGGCGCTGTGACTGCTGCCCCCTCTCGAAGGAATGCCTTCCCTCTGTCTCAGGGAGGTATCGCGGTCACTTGTTGCTCCATCACGCTGTTGATCGCAGCTGACACGCCATACATTCGTGAGATGCACATAAAAAATCGGGCTCGGTCTCAAACCCATGAGACCGAGCCCTTTATCGCTCGAGGATCGGTGATCCTGAGGGTGCCGTGATAGAAATCACGACTGGAGAACGAGCGTGTTATTCGCCGAAGCCAGATTCGGCACCGTTCTCCCGGTGACTGTCGACGACAGCCCGCCGACTGTCTTAGACAGTATCACCTCGTGTTTGGCTACAACTCTCAGATTGCATCAGGACCACCTCCTTTCATTTCAAGACATCCCGATTCCGCCAGCCTAGCCGCTCTGGCTTCGCACGGGCTTCAGGGACCTCCGGGGTGCGTACTCCCCGGAACGACGACTTTATTTTCACAAGTTCCTCTATCGTGACAAGGTCAATTTCCTGGAGGTTCACAAATCCGAAGGGCTTGGAGGGATTTTCTTGAAAATGGTCCTTTCTCCGGGAAAGACGGGATTCAGTAACTCCATTCTCCCGTGAAGACTTCGACGGCGGGGCCGGTCATAAAGACTTCCCCTCCCTCAGACCATTCCAGTTCAAGATCTCCCCCCGGAAGATGACAGAGGACCTTCCGTTCGGTTAGTCCATTCAGGACGCCAGCGACTGCAGAAGCACACGCTCCCGTCCCGCAGGCGAGTGTCTCTCCGCTGCCACGCTCCCAGACCCGCATCCGGATTTCTGTCGGGGAGAGAACCTGAATGAACTCCGCATTGACGCGGCGGGGAAAGGCGGGATGAGTTTCAATCTGAGGACCAATTCCATGAACCCATTCATCGGTGATCTCGTCGACGAACGTGATGCAATGGGGATTCCCCATCGAAACACAGGTGACTTCGAGCGTCTTTCCCCCGACGTCCAGTTTGGCACGTACAGGGGGAGTCCCCGGAAGAGTCGTCGGAATCTTCTCCGGTTCAAAGATCGGAGTCCCCATGTTGACTCGAATCCGCTCGGCTCGTCCCTGATTGGCGAAGATCTGCACGGTGAGGATGCCTCGGCCTGTTTCCAGTCGCAGCTCGTCCTTCGTGGCGATTCCATGATCGTAAACATACTTTGCTACACAGCGCAGGCCGTTTCCACACATTTCTGATTCGCTGCCATCCGCGTTGTACATCCGCATCCGGGCATCAGCGGTTTCACTGGGGCAGATCAGAATCAGGCCATCCCCACCAACACCAAAGTGGCGGTCAGAAATTCGTCGGGCCAGTTCCGGGATATCCACATCCAGCTTCTCTTCAAAACAGTTGATGTAGACGTAATCGTTGCCCGCCCCGTGCATCTTCGTAAAACGCATTTTCTCACCATCAATGATTCCGGATCTCAGAGACTGTCCGGGATTCGAAAAGTTCTTTGAAGTCAGGACCCGGTTGGGGTCATCTGGTTCATCTTCTCACAAGCAATCTCTCTCTGGAAGCATCCGGGAACCTCTGAACCCTCAAATCCACCATGAATGACACTTGAACCCGGAATCGAAACGAATTTTCTTGCAGAGTCGATGGAGCGATCCACTTGGAATGGAGGCGGATTCCAGTGACAATGGGCAGGCAAATGTGTTGTGCCTGCGTGGCTGATGGAACTGAAGAATGTCCGAAGAACGCCCTCTTCCTCCTCCTCGATTGGGACCGTTTTCGCGACTGAAGGCCCGGATTCGTCGTGCTGCTGTCCGCTGGGTGAACTGGCTGGGAGGACTCGAACCAGCTTCTCTGATGGCTGTACTGGTTCTTCTGGTCGCAGGCTGGATCTTCATTGAACTGGCAGATTCAATTGCTGACGGAGAAACACTCCGCTTTGACCCCTGGCTGCTTCGGGCGCTTCGTACCAAAGATGATCCGGCAATCCCGATTGGCCCGTGGTGGGTTTCCGTGATGGCACGCGACTGCACGTCGCTGGGGGGATATTTTTGCCTGATCCTGTTTACAGCAGTGACGGCAGGATATCTGTATCTGGATCAGAAGAAATTCCTGTCCCGGTTTCTGATCGCTTCCGCCCTCAGCGGATACATTGTCAGCACAGTTTTGAAGATGACGTTTCAGCGTGCCCGGCCTGATCTGGTTCCGCATCTGGATGTTGTCGCCAGTAGCAGTTTTCCCAGTGGGCACAGCATGAATGCCGCTGTGGTGTACCTCACGCTGGGGACATTGCTGGCAACTGCAGCGAGACGGCAACGTCTGAAAGTCTACGTGATTGGCGTGGCTCTGTTCATCACGGTCATGGTTGGACTCAGCCGCATCTACCTCGGGGTGCATTACCCCACAGACGTCCTCGCGGGATGGATGGCGGGACTGGTCTGGGCAATTCTCTGTTACCTCGTGGCCCGGATTCTTCAGAAGCGGAGAAAACTTCAGGAGCTTTCTTCCGAGGGGCAGTTCCCTGATGATCGGACTTGAGCACGGGAACGATCAAGGTTCTGACGGTCCCATGACGCCCTCGCTCTTAGCCAACATGGATCTGGCTCTCGATGGAGGCAATTCCGTGAACAGACATTGCAGCCTCATGAGCAAGTTGCTTGGTGTAGTAACTGGGGACGGTGCCAGAAATCCAAAGGCGTCCCGATTCAACCTGAACAGTCAGCTCCGCGATGGGACGTCGTCCGGTGGCAATAAGGGATCGTCGAACTTTGGCTTCCAGAAGTGCATCTGGAGAATCGAAACGAATGGTGCGACCACCGATCGCGTACAGGTTCGCATCAGAAGTCGAAGCGACATCAGAATGGACAAAACCAGAATCATGGTGCACGACCGGGGCCGAGGGGGAAAGCGAAGCGTGGGACTGCATGTCCATGACGTACATCCGTTCTTGTGACGATATGGGGACAACATCGACTGGTGTCCGGGAGACGGGGACTTCTGAAATGCCGGACACCTCGGAACCATGGAATTCACCTGCTCCGCAAACCGCCAGAATTTGCCGCTCAATGAACTGATTTCTTCAACTTTCGCATGCGCGCAGGAGAAATCCGCATTCCCGGGAAGGATGGTTCATCCGGGAAGAGTTGCACAGACTGCCAGAATCGCGCGATGGGGCGGGCGTTCGTCTGAACTCGCTTGATCTGGTGATACGAGAAGAGTGACGGAGAAGAGAACCAGGACGGTCTTCACCCAACGACGCGGCAGCAAGACCGGGAACTCTTAGTGACTGAACATCCGGGAGA
>CALLWY010000312.1 GCA_938015865.1 uncultured Planctomicrobium sp. | reverse complement strand
TCTCTGAGAATGCAGTTTACGTCAACTGTTCCCGCGTCATGAGTCGGCTTCGCGAGTTCTGTGAACTTCATGGAGAAGATTGGAATCATGAACACCAGACTCAGTTCACCTGTTGAGAGACTTTCACGACAGCGAACCTCTATCTCGGGAGAATTTTCTTCGTCATTTCCTCTTGAATGGGACCAACAACCTCCCCTCTCGTGTCGAACATTCGAGCAGAATTTTCTCGACCGCTACGAGATTCTTGAGGTCCTGAATGCCGGGGGCCAGGGGATCGTCTACCGTGCTCGTGACCCGATGCTGCAGCGAGATGTCGCGATCAAGCTGGGACGCAAAGATGTCTGTGCAGCCTCCGTCGAATATTCACGGATTCTGAATGAAGGGGCTCTTCTCGCCCGGATTCATCACCCGAACCTCCCGACGGTTTACGATTCCGGAGTCAATGAAGGACGCCCCTACCTGGTGCTGGAGCTGATTAATGGAATCCCTTTGAAGGATGTCGTCCGGTCGTCCCCTCCAACTCGAAAACAGGTGATCCGCTGGATGCAGGAAATTGCCTCAGCAGTCCAAGCTTCTCATCAGGCAGGAATCCTGCATCTCGATTTGAAACCCGAGAACGTCCTCGTCACCCCTGATGGACACTGCAAGTTGATCGATTTCGGGTTGGGATGGTTCCTGAATCGACAGGAGGCATTCCCTTTTCCGATCACAATGGGCACCCCGGGCTATCTTGCCCCGGAACAACAGGAAGGGAACTCGCAGCAATGGACCGAAGCAACTGATGTCTATGGACTGGGGAAAATCCTTCAGTTTCTCCTCAATGGTTGCTCACATTCGAGACCGCGATCGGAATCAATCACTCCGGAATTCAAGAGTGCAACCAATGCACTCCCCCGTCCCCCAAAAAGAAAACTCTGCCGGCTAACACAAATTTCCCTGAAAGCACGCAGCCTCGCCCCATGTGACCGTTATCCCAATGTCCGCTCCTTTTTGCGATCATTGACAGCTCCGCGTCGAATCTTTGAGCGACTCCTTGCCCTGTTCTGTGTCCTGTCAGGAATGTTGTCGCTCCTCTTAGGCATGGCAGCCAATCCGTCCCTGTTGGGATCGATAAAACCTAATGAGCATTCCGATTTCGCGCCATCTGAGGAAGAGAACTTCGTCGCGCTGGATCTGTTGGTTCGAACCAGATCCGATACTCCTCCCCTGGTGATCCTCTGGACGCCAACAGATGGACTGATCCCGATTCGTGGAATGAAACCGGTTCCGGAAGAGGACAATGCAGACGGATTCGCCTGGCGTCCGGCAACACCGAAACGTTCTCTGATCGCCAATTTTCAAGATCCCGTCTGCTGTCTTCTCCATCTCGCAGCCCCAATCGATCATGAACACCTTGAACGGATTCTCGAGGATGTCGAGAGTCGATCAGCCTCCACGCCTCCTCCCGCTGGTGTTCATGAAGTTCTTCGATTCACTCCTTCCCACCCGACCTCTGATCCTATCCCTCCTTCGATTCGGAACAGGCTCGCAGCTCTTCAACGCCATCTGGACAAGCATGGAATCCGATTTACAGGACAGTTCACCATCCGGACAGAACAGGACTTCCCACGATGGGACATACAGATGGTGTTTCCCGCTCTGGACAATCCACGGGATGACTGATTGCTTCCATGTTTTCACAAGATGGACTGACGCCCGCCCACATCAACGATCAATCGTTCCTGTCCCGTCTCGCCAGCAAACTTCTGTAGGCAGGCTCGCTCAATTTCACTAAGTTTCCCCGTCTTTCCGTCCGTCGCGTCGATAGCTCAGCCAAGCGGAACGAGCCACATGTCCATCTGGGAAGCCATCTTTCTTGGAATCGTGCAGGGAATCGCGGAGTTTCTCCCTATCAGTTCATCGGGCCATTTGTGCTTGCTGGAAGCCATTTTTGGACGAAGCTCGGAGAACCTCGAACTGAACATTGCGCTCCACTTTGGCTCCCTGATCTCCATTCTCTGGGTTTATCGCGGACAGGTGATACCGGTACTCAAGCAACCCCGTTTAGTCGGTGCCATCATCATCGCAACACTTCCTGTCGTGCTCACTGGATTTACGTTCAAAAAACAGTTCGAACTTGCCTCCGCCTCCCCACTGATAACCGGTTTTGGGCTGCTGTATACATCTCTGCTTCTCTTTGTGACCCCCCGAATCGACCGCGGCCAGCGATTGCTGGAGGAAATCCGCTATCGCGACGCACTGGTAGTCGGGCTGATGCAGGCGATCGCTCCCTTGCCCGGCATTTCACGTTCCGGGTCCACGATCGTGGGAGGGTTATTAACGGGGATGAAACGGGAAGCTGCTGCCAACTTTTCGTTTTACATCGCGGTTCCCGTATTGATGGGAGCGACAGTCCTGCAGATCAAGGACGTGGTCGAAGAAGGAGGCCTGACCAATCCGATTGTCCCCGTCCTTATTGGGACCGTCGTTTCGGCAATTGTCGGCATATTCGCTCTGCAAAGCCTGCTTCGAATCATTGCCGCCAGAAAGCTGTACTGGTTTGCGTGGTACGTCCTGATCGTGGCGGTCATCACATTCATTGCCAGCGGTCTGGGACTCTTCCCATCCCCAGTTAGTGCCACAGAGGCCCTGACAGCAAACTCTTTCCATTCTGGGGATGGAACGGTTCTCTGGAATTGATCCCAGCGGGCGTTGGCATCACACCAATCTGGTTAACGCCCCAGCCACAGTATCACCACTAGAGAAACTAGAGAAAATAGAAAGTCCGGTCAGCGCGAGAAAATGTCGCGCTGAACGGACTGATGAGTATCGCTCTCAGATTGCTCGCCGCAAGATCCTGCGAACAAACAAGTTACAAAAAGCGGGTGATGGGATTCGAACCCACGGCCTTCAGCTTGGGAAGCTAACGCTCTGCCAACTGAGCTACACCCGCAGATCAGTTTTCGTGGCGGGATCATATCTCAGGTCACCTGGTCTGAGTAGTCACCCGACAGCAAATTTTCTCGATCATCCCCCTCAGCGTCAATCCCAGAGGACAGAGGAACATAGACCGAGAATTTGTTCCGGTAGAGATCGCTAATTCCCGGACATCGAACTCACAAAATCGCCTGAATGGGTGTTCTGCTTGCCTGGCATTACTCACGATGCCCCCATTCCGAGAGGATCTGAATATCAGACATTCGCAATCGCGACAGATGCCAATTTCACGATTCTCTGAATCCGTCCGAAGTTGCCAATCTGCGAAGACTTCCACAGAACTGTTGTCTGCAGGCTGTTGAGTCAGACAGGGTTGAAGTTACAATTCGGCTCTCTGACTGATATCCCTGTTTGCCCTGGACAGAAGAGTAAGAGCCTGTTGCATGGACCCTCAGTTCCTTGTCTTCACATTTCTGCTGGGAGGCGTTCTGCTGATTTTCGCTGAGTTCTTTCTCCCATCCGGGGGATTGATCGCGGTGACCTGTGCCGTCTGTTTTCTGCTTTCCGGCTACTACGCTTATCAGTCGTGGTATTCCAGCGCCCCTCTTTACTGGTGGATGTATCTGGGAGGCGTTGTTCTGGTCGTGCCAGCTTCGATCTATGGGGCGTTCCAGCTTCTTCTTTACACCCCCCTGGGCAAAAAAGTGATTATGGACGCCCCAACGCTCGAAGAGGTCACCCCCTATCAGAAGGAGCAAGCCCGACTGGAAGCGTTGATCGGCCAGCGGGGGCGGGCACTCAGCCTGATGACCCCCGGTGGGATGGTGCTGGTGAATGGAGAACGCCTGCACGCGACTGCGGAAGGACTGCTCGTCGAACCGGATTCACCGATTGAAATTGTTGGAGTGCGAGGGACTCGCGTCGTTGTTCGACGGGTCGATGACGCTGATTCTCAAAATGACTCCAGTTTGGCGAATTCCGATAACAGACAATCTGAACAGGGTGATCCTGACGTCGTCGATCCGTTCAAGTTAGATACGTGAGAACGTTCTTCGACTTGGCCCTTGATTCCTTGCGAGGGCTTTCGATCGATTCGTCATGGGCCTGACTCTTCCCTGCCCTGACGGGCCAGTGCGACATCAGCTCTGCGATGACAAATTGCAACCAAATCGCACGGGAGTCTGATTCACTATCTCCGTGACTTTGCTCATTCTGGTTCTCATCGGACTCCTCCCCTGCTGAACTGCATCAGTCTGCCACACCACGAATTGACCATGCTGACGAATGATTTTTAAGTTCGGACAAGCAGGTATTCGGCACTGAAGCCTTGCGCCAGGCAACAGTCCGTAGATCCGTCAACGGGCATCACGCGATTTCCTTTCCCGGCGCAAATATCTGGTACCGAGCTTCGGTCCAGATCACTTCCGCACATCGCGGAAAAAGGACAGTAATGGAAGCGACTTTCAGGAAGAAGCAATGCGCAGGCTTCACTCTCATCGAACTTCAAGTGGTGATCGCTATTATCGCGGTTCTTGCCATGTTTCTTTTACCCGCAATTCAACAGGCCCGGGAATCTGCCCGACGAGTCGTGTGTAAAAACCGGCTGAAACAGCTGGGACTCGCACTTCACAACTATCATGATGTCCATAGAACGTTTCCTCCCTCAAGCATCCTGCCGAATCCGCACAACATCAACGAAATGATTCTCCCCTGGCTGGGATTGAGTTCGCTTTACCACCAGATTGACTTTCACTTACCGAATAATGCCCCTCAAAATCTTGCCACACTGGGCGGAGTCACTCTTGATGTCCAATCGTGCCCGAGCAATCCGTTTGGATTCGCTCGAGGCATGTATGATGGGATGCCGTCTCAAGGTGCTTCGTACCAGACCAGCACAGGACCTTATCGATATCCTCTTGGACCAGATCAACGATCGGACTGTGCTCTGGCTGGCTTTCCAGACTATTGTGCCGGGACATTCATCACAGCGACATCAGGGGTTTTCAGTCTTTCCATAGCAGCCCCGGGGAAGACGTCACGGATTTCGGACATCACTGATGGTCTGAGTCGAACATTGCTCATGGGAGAGGTCCTTCCTCAGTTCAACCTGTTCCACGGGCTATGGAGTGTGCAGGCGAATGGCGTTGCCACCTACCTCAAGCCAAATTCACCTGTCAGTCTCCGACCACAGACAGGGAACATTCCCTCCGTCAGCTATCAGGATGCGCTCAACCTGAATCAGGGACTCTCCAGCTCGCATGAAGGAGGAGTCCATATTCTTCTGGCCGATGGGGCCGTCATCTTTCTGAGCAACAACATTGACTTTGCCGTATTAAACTGGTTGAGCCACAAGTCGGATGGAAATCCAACAGGAATTGATTGAGGGTCCGCTCTGACTCGCAGATCTGCTTACTGACTTTCAACGTCGCTGAAGATCTGCATTTCCGCGACTCCGCCGGTCGCTACTGGCTCTTCGATGACTGCGTGTTAAGCCCTGGCACACTGATCTGCGAGAGATCCGCTCAAAGTGCCCTTCTGTTACAACAAGAGATCCGTGAGCGATCCATCGAGCAACAGCGACGAACGGGAGGGGGAAGGATGAACTGCCGCAGGACTCTGGAAGACTTCTGATGAGACGACGGGACAATGAATAGCCCGTCGTCGGACGGTTGGAAGTGGACCGGATCCGGGTGGGTGCTTGACTTCAAAAATCCTCGCAAGTACAAATCATATTTCAGGTTGAGATTAAAACTGCCAGATCCAAGACTCCAACTCACCGGAAACATCATATGGGCGGCTCCAGCGGAATCTGGATGTTTGTTTTGTTCCTTGGGGTGTTTGTTCTCCTCGGGATCATTGCTGTCTTCGCTCGCTACTTCGGACTGTGGATTCAATGCAAGATGACCCGGACCGGGATCGGAATGCTCGATCTGGTTCTGATGTCCTTCAAGAAGGTCAATCCTGCGGTGATTGTCCGCAGCAAGATTATGGCCGTGCAATCCGGGCTGACGGAGCAATACAACGTCACCAATCGGGCGCTGCAGGCTCATTATCTCGCAGGGGGAAACGTCCCGAATGTGATCAGGGCACTGATTGCAGCCCATCGGGCCGGGATCGATCTCGACTGGCAGGTCGCGCAAGCGATTGACCTGGCTGGTCGCGATGTGCTGGATGCAGTCCGCACCAGTGTGTATCCGAAAGTGATTGATTGTCCGGACCCTCGGAAATCTCAGAGTACACTCGATGCCGTCGCTGGAGACGGGATTCAATTGAAAGCCCGTGCCCGAGTGACAGTCCGAACCAATCTGAAGCAGCTGATTGGGGGAGCGACAGAAGAAACGGTGATCGCTCGCGTCGGACAGGGGATTGTTCAGGCGATTGGTTCCACGCCCTCCTACAAGATCGTTCTCGAAAACCCGGATCGAATTTCACAAACCGTACTGAACCAGGGTCTCGAAGCGGAAACCGCTTTTGAAATCGTGTCGATCGACATTGCCGACATCGATGTGGGAGACAACATTGGAGCCCGCCTTCAGGCGGATCAGGCGGAAGCGGATGTTCGCGTTGCTCAAGCCAGGGCTGAACAACGTCGTGCAGCGGCCGCAGCCCGCGAACAGGAGATGGTCGCCAAGACGACAGAAAACCGCGCCAAGGTGGTTTTGGCCGAAGCGGACGTTCCCATTGCCATTGCCAACGCGTTTCGAGAGCAGAAGATCGGCCTGTTGGACTACTACGAATTGAAGAATGTCCAGGCTGACACGAACATGCGATCAGCCATTGCCGGGGTGGGAGACGAAGTGGCTCCGGGAGCGAAATAGCCATTCGTTCACAGTGGATTGCTCCTCCCTGACATCCATTTGCCATATCCCGTTTTAGACGACCGTTTCCCGGGATCAATCGTTGTGATTGATCCTGATGGAGCGGTTCTGTTCAGGAAGATTTTCAAAATGCCTCACCTTCTGGCAGATGTCGATTCGTTCATCGCCATTGTCTTTATGGTGGTGGCTTTTTTTAGCTGGGTCATCAATACGATCAACCAGGCCAAGTCGGGACCGCCCCAGCGACCGGGGCAAAAAGGCAAACCTCCGCAGAAGGCCCCCAGAGATCATCAGTCAGAAATTGAGCGGTTTCTGAACGAATCCCGAAAGCAGGAGGAAGTTCTCTCACGTCGAGACCCGTTCCAGCCAGGGGAAAGCGTGGAGCAACTGGAGCGTCCACAGAAGAACTCCCCGAAGCGACGCCCTCCGCCGACAGCTCAGAGAAAGCGGTCGCGGCACGAAATCTGGGAAGAACAGACGAAAGGTCGTGAACAAGGACAGCGTCCGGCAGTGGCCCCCCCACCGCAACGGCCTGCTCCATTTTCGGCACGCACTTCATCGGAATTGCCCAGCAAATCGGGCCGAAACCAACCTGGGAAGGCCCCTCCCAGAAATGCGGGAACACTCCAGAAGAACATCCCGACTGCTGCGCCCAAACAGAGCACTCCGGGACAACATTCCTCCATCGCATCGGTCAAGCCGTCAATCAGTCAATCGACAATTCAGACGCACCTGCAGGAGCATCTGGGAAAGTTCTCCGCCATTTCTCCGGACTCAATTGGTGAACAAGGGATATCCTCAACAATCAAGAGCGCTCCATCACCGGCACGACGAATTGCCCAACTGATGCGAAATCCTCGTCACGTCCGAGATGTGATCATTCTGGGAGAAGTTCTCTCGCGTCCGCGTGTCCTCAATCGGAACGATCGATGAGGGAGGGCGTTAACTCTCATCCTCCCGCAGGTCTTTGATCGCTCCTTATACACTGACGATGGGCGGGCAATTTACGGGACGAAATGAGACTTGAAGCAGGACTGTTCGAATTGAAATTGAAAAGCCAGTGGGGTCGCACGCCTCAACATTTTGAAAACGCAACCGCAGCGACTTGATCACCGGCCAGATTTTGATCCATGCCTCCAGAACCGACAGAACGCCTTGATGTCCTCATGCTGTTGGGAACGGTCCAGCTACGCGGCAGCTCCAGCCGTTCTCTGACACTCATTCGCCATCTCGCCGAGCGAAAGTTCCATTTACGGATCGTTTCGTCACAGCCTGTACCGCTGGGGCAGGATTTGAAGTTCATCGAAGTTCGAGTCTCCCGCTATCTGAATGTCTCCGGTGCGGGAAGAATTGCGCGTCGACTTCTTGCAGGCGACCTTCAGAACGCCCCACCGGAATTGATCGACATTCAGCATCGGTCAATGCATGCCGCGGGGAGCTGGCTCGCGCGTAGACTCCAGCGGCCGTATCTCGTCACGGTTCATGATTATCTGCGGGATCGAGAGAGATTCTCCATCGACCCAGTCTGGTGCCGCGGAGTCGTGGCCATCAGTGATTCCGTCGGCGAAGAGTTGCTACAACGGACCAACATCCCCAGAGAGAAACTCTTCGTGATTCCCAGTGGTGTCGAGATCCCTCCTGAATCCCAACTGGAGGAAGTGCTGATGCCGGACCAGAATCCTGTCATTGGAGCAGCAGGAGCACTGGAGCCGGGCAAAGGGTTGAGACATTTTCTGAGAGCAGCATCCACCCTCCTTAAGGATTTTCCCCAGGCGCTGATCCTCATCGCCGGTTCCGGCCCGGAAGAACGTCCCCTTCGGAAGCTGGCATACGAACTGGGAATTGCCGAATCAGTCACGTTCCTTCCGAATTTGAAAGAATTCGATTCAGCGATCCGGGCAATGGACATATTTGTGCTTCCGTCGCTCAAGCAGGGACTGGGAACCGTCATGCTGGAGGCGATGGCGCGCAGGCTGCCCGTCATTGCCAGCGATTCAGGAGGAGTTCGATGCGTCGTCACCAATGGAACAACCGGATTGCTGGTTCCCCCTGCCGATGAACAGGCACTGGCGGATCGAATCCGGTTTCTTCTTGAGAATCCGGAACGAGCGCGTGCACTGGGCAAGGCTGCCCGTGAACGGGTTGTGGAACATTTCCCAGTCGACAAGATGGTTTCAGCAACCCTTGATTTGTATCGACAGGCACTCAAGCCAACAGCAGCCGAGCCGCCGCTCCAAAAGCAACCTCTCTCCTGATCCATCAACCGTATTGGTTCCAGAGTCGGATTATCGCTGCATCGAATTCTGGCCCGAATTCGACATCAACTGTATCCCGGTCCTTTTCCACATCGGGGGAAGGTGTATCATCTGTCAGACCTCCGGGGCGAAACCTCGAGATTCGATGCACAAAAATCCAGAATGCGAACCAGATTCTGGAGTCATCAATGCCTCTCGACCCGTTCGTTTCTCAAAGAGAAAAGGACGTCCGTCGAACTTCCTGCGAAACCGTTTGCGAATTGTCTCTTCCAATCGATTGATCCTGATCCAATGCAAGTCCGTCTGACCAATCTGCGTCTTCCAGTCGAGTCTCCCGAAGCAGACCTGACGCGAACCATCAGCCAGCGTCTGGGAGTTCGCATGGAAGATCTCGGCTCCTGGCGAATCCTTCGGAAGAGTCTCGATGCCCGTGCGCGAAATGATCTTCGTTTCGTCTACACGGTAGCGGTCAAACTTCCAGACGATCCCACGCTGGCACGCAAGCTGAAGCACAAGCGGGGTGTTGACGAATTCGTACCGGAGCAGTTCGATGACCCCACCCCCGGTCATCGTCCCATGACGCATCCCCCCGTGGTAGTGGGGGCCGGACCTGCGGGGCTGCTCGCAGGTTACTATCTGGCGATCAAAGGTTACTGTCCGATCATTATTGACCGCGGGTATCCGGTGAAGGAACGGGTTCCTGTCATTCGCGCTTTCGACCGGGAGAAGGCTCCACATGACCCGGAAAACAACTACCTCTTTGGTGAAGGGGGAGCTGGCTGTTTTTCGGATGGGAAGCTGACCTGTCGCATGTCCGGCCCCGACGTTGACTGGGTGATGGAGTCATTCATTGCCTGTGGAGGGCGGGAGTCGATTCGTTACGAACATCGGCCGCACCTGGGTAGCAACAAGCTGCCGATGATCTGCAGAAACTACCGAAGAAAAATTGAATCAATGGGCGGGCAATACCGGTTTGCCTGCCGTCTGGAGAGCATCCGGGTTGAGGATGGTCAGGTCACCGGAGTAGGAACCTCAAGCGGTCTGATCGAAACGAACCACGTTATCCTGGCCATCGGACACAGCGCCCGTGATACATACGAAGAACTCCATCGGATGGGGGTTCCGATGCGTCCAAAGGCGTTTCAGCTCGGCCTGCGAATTGAACAGCCTCAGCAAAATGTAAATGAATGGAAGTACGGACGGGATGAGTACGTGAAGTTGCTCGGGGCGGCCGATTACACTCTGATCGCCAAAGCAAATCGGGACCTGTACACGTTCTGTATGTGCGCGGGGGGATATGTCATTCCCAGCGTCTCTGAACCGGAGCGTTTCTGCACCAACGGGATGAGTAACTCCCGTCACGACACCCCGTTTGCCAACAGCGGACTTATGGTCACGCTCGAACCGGAACTGTTTGGAAGCTCCCATCCGCTGGCTGGAGTGGAACTGCAACGACGCTATGAATCAGTGGCCTACCAGATGGGCGAAGGGGAGTATTTCGCTCCGATTCAAAGCGCGAAACATTTTCTCAACGGACGAGTGATTGTTGGCGAACGAAATTATCCTTCTTCGTACCAGAGAGGGACCATCAGCGGGGATTTGCGGCAGGTACTTCCCCCGGAAGTTGTCAAAGCAATCGTGCAGGGCCTTCCCATCATGGATGAAAAATGGAAAGGGAAATTCCTGAAGGATGCCATGCTTCTCGGCCCGGAGATGCGAGGGAGCGCACCGCTAAGGATGGATCGTGACGAGTCTCGCCAGTCCCCGGGAATCGCCGGTCTCTTTCCAGTCGGGGAGGGGGCAGGCTATGCTGGGGGGATCATCAGTGCTGCGGTCGATGGATTACGAAGCGCACGTGAAATTGTCCGGGCGTTCGCACCTCTGGCCCCAGGTTCGACGTGATCAGTTCGATCAAGTGACCGATGGACGAGTTAACGGCTTTGTCCTCATTGGCCAGGCCAACTTCCTTCACACGTATTTCCGGAGCATCAGTATGTCATCTAGCCCGCTCAACCGACGCCGCTTTCATCAGCTGGGAGTGACCGCATTTGGGGGCCTACTGGCGGGGGCCCTGTCAGGATGTCCCAAACCGGAAGGGGCAAGAGATGGCTCTGCCCCTCTTTCAGACTCCGCCGTCACTCCGAACACCCCGGAATCTTCCAGCGGGTCGGATGCTGTCAGTCTGCTGATGCAGGAGAAGCATGTCTGCCGCGGCCTGAACATGTGCAAAGGACAGGGGAAGAGCGGGGAGAATGCGTGTGCCGGACAAGGGACATGCGCCACAATTGCTGCGCATGACTGCGCTCAACAGAACGAATGCAAAGGCCAAGGGGGCTGCGGTTCCAAGCCAGGCGAAAACGCCTGCAAGGGAATGGGTGGTTGTCATGTTCCGCTGATGGATCACGCATGGGAGACCGCCCGGAAGAACTTCGAAGCAGCGATGAAGAACGCTGGGAAAGAGGTTGGGGCGGCGCCACCGAAAGGTTGAAATAGCCCGAAAAACTTGATGATGTCCGAAGAGCTGTACACCCCCTGTGTGCAGCTCTTCTTCGTTCGGCAGGTCAGGTTTCGATTGCATCAGGGAGGTTTCACGGCGAAACTGAATAGATCAGTGATCCCGAATTCCTGACAGGTGATCCATGTGCCGACGACTCGTGTCTGTTTGGGCAGTGTTTCTGATGTGGTCGACCAGCAGTGTTGCCGATGACCATCTCCTGACAATCGGGGGAGGCCCCGCTGCCAACAATAATCAGGTCTCTCTGGAAAAGAACATCTACTACCTTCAACGGGTTCTGCGCCACCTGAATCTGGACAACATCCACCAGACGATTCTTTTTGCTGATGGCCGAGATGAAGGACGAGACCTTCAATTCGATGCACAACGGGACCCGGAAGACATTCGAATGCTTCTGGCAGAGATTCTCGGGCCATCGAATGGAATGAAGTACGACTATCGCACGAGCATTCTTCCCATCGTCGACGGAGCTGCGACGCCACAGGTCATTGATTCTACCCTGAAAGAACTGGCAGCGAATCTCCATGATGGGGACCGCCTGATCATCTATTTCACGGGGCATGGAGGCCGTCCGCGTGGTTGGACTCCTCCGGATCGCCGCAATCGGGGTCGTGAATCGGCGGCACCGACATCGCCGACGGCAAGCGAGCCAAATCCTCCCCGCTCCGAAAAAACAACAGACGCCGAAGATCCGGATCAACCACCGGAGCAGAAGAAAGAGGCTGCAAAACCCTCTACAAACGATTCCGGGACAGGAGAGACCTCTTCCGGTCAGGAACCAGAAGAAGCAGCGAAATCTCCCGGAAAACCGGATACAGAAAACGGAGAGGGAAGGGAGACCGACTCCGAACGGCCCGCACAGAGAACGCGACGACGAACCTCTTTCCCCAACAATGTCATCCACCTCTGGAATGGAAGCAACATGTCCGTCACAGAATGGACGCAGAAGCTGGATAAGCTTCCGACGGAGGTTCCCGTCGTCGCGATTATGGTGCAGTGCTACAGCGGCGGATTTGGCAACTTCATCTTTACTGGTGGGAATCCGGACAACGGAATGGCAATGCACCATCGCTGTGGATTCTTTTCGACAGTTCCTGATCGCGTCGCTGCTGGGTGTACTCCGAATGTGAACGAAGCGGACTACCGGGAATATTCGTCCTACTTCTTTGAAGCGATTTGCGGAGAATCCCGAACAGGGGAATCTGTTGAGCGGCCTGATTACGATCAGGATGGGCAGACCTCATTCCTGGAAGCCCACGCCTACACGGTCCTCAATGCAGATACGATCGATATTCCTGTCCGGACTTCGGACATCTACCTTCGCCACTTTGCCCCCGCCAGAGGGGCCGACGCCATCCTGACATCACATTCGCCAATCGATTCACTTCTGGAGGATTCCAGTCCGATTGCAAGAGCGGTTGTAGAAGGACTGAGCGATCGATTTGAACTTCATGGGAACGATCGGGCGAAAGATGTTGAGAACTCGATCCGTCAGATTCGTGCGGACAAACAGAGGATTGATGGAGAAATCCGTCAACACCGCCAGCTGGTAACCAATATCAAAAAGGAGATCGCAGACGCGCTCAAGCTCAAATGGCCGGAACTCGCGAATCCCTGGCATCCGGAGACGGCCCGGCTGGTGAATGAGGAACCCCAATTGCTGCTTGACGCCATTCGCAGCCACAAACGGTACGAAGATTTTCGCAATGAAACCCGAACGATCGAAACTCTGACTGAGGAAAGCGAACAGAAGGAACTTCAGATCGTCAAGCTGGAACGCCTGCAATACTGGCTGGAAACACTGGCATTACAGGCGAACCTGAAAGCGTTGAATGACGAAAAACTGAATGCCGAATTTCAGCGTCTGGTGGAGCTGGAATCCTCCTGTCTGGTCAAGGAGAACCATCACAGCGAATGATTCTTTCCCGGTCCCCTGCTCGCTCCCCAATTGCAACGTTCGTTGTGGGGAACAGCTCTCCCGATTTATTGACCGGTAAATTTCAGACTGGTCACCAGTTCCTGGTCCCGGCCTTTCAGCTGCTCCAGCAAGGGGGGCTCAACAGAGAACACGAACGACGCCTGTCGTCCCTGAGGATCGCTGACCAGATAATAAATCCAGTGCATCGGCAGATCGATCCGACCTTTGGTACTCTTCATGACGACATTCCCAGTGACTTCAGCGCGGTAAATCTGCCGTCCATCCGTCGTCGGAATTTTCTCGCGGGAGACAAACTCTCCGAATCGTTCGCCGAGGGAGGCTTCGATGTCCGCTTCAAATTTCTCCAGAGGAGTCGGGCGACCGGGGACCGTGTTCGGAACGGGTGAGAGGTTGCATTGCGCAATCAGGCTTCCAAGTTCCACCAGCCGCAGAATCGCTACCGGAGCTGATGCATCGTAAACAGCCTGAAACAGGTGCCAGTCGCGATCATGCTCCAGCGTGATTCCCCAAGGCCCCGCCTGATACTCGAGTGCAAGATCCGCCGGGGAAGGTTCCAACGGGATTCCATCAAGATAGGCGTCTGTC
The DNA here is from genome assembly GCA_938015865.1 of uncultured Planctomicrobium sp. Lineage (GTDB taxonomy): Bacteria > Planctomycetota > Planctomycetia > Planctomycetales > Planctomycetaceae > Planctomicrobium. The sequence continues at coordinate 38,782 of CALLWY010000312.1, read as the reverse complement.
AGTCGTCCCTGTCTGGACACCGGGGCGCGGGTCAGTGACGTATTGACCTGCATCTCGAGTCCCGGATTGACCGTCCCGACATCGGATTTGACGGTGTAAACTGTTTTTGCCTGCGAGAGGTACTGTTTTTCCAGATTGAACAGGAACGCTCCGACGACAGCCACGCTGGTATTCGTTCCGAGCCGCTGCCCTTTGATCGTCCCCTGAAAGGTGACCTTCGCGGTGGATGGTGTCGCCTGATCGAGCTTGCATTTCAACTCGCTCGACTCGACCGCTTCCACGCCCGTCAGCATCTGAATGACCCAATCCGCCGGAGTCCACTCTTCCCCAACCCGGACCTCTGTTGCTGGGAGAAGTGCCAGCAAGGCCAGTGGATCGCCCGGGATCTCCAGCAAATCGAGGGTTTCCCGCGTCAATGTCCCCTGAGTGGAGTAACTGACAATTCCTTCCCGATGCCCATTCGCCACAATCAACCGGCGATCTGCCGGGAGTTCTGCCTTCGTTTCATAGTTTGCAACGGTTGTTGTCAGCGAGGCTTTTGAGAATTCCCTCGCTTCACGAAGTGCCAGTGCATCGCGTCCGGCAGAAGGGAGCCGTCGGCTCAGAAAATCAAATTCGACGGATGCTTTCAGATCAAGATCGGCCTTCTGATCCGCTCCAGTGGGAGCCTGAACCTTGCCGGTGGTCGTAATCTGTGACTGCACCGAATAGGTCGTCTGATCCAACGGGGACTCAGCCATTTTGACGGGACCATCCGCGAGGACCGCACGATCCCCCATCCCGCAGGCCAACGAAAAGGCCAGACAAACAGTCACTCCTCGGACATTCCAGACCAGTCGATCGACAGATCCCATCGCGAGGGACATCAAGTCCGTTCTGGACCACATCGGTTCTCTCCGTGAACGCGCCTTCTCTGTCCTGATAGATAAACTGATCCTCATTCCGACAAGCCCTGACCAGTTTTTTGATAGTTCGTGAATGGACCGGCCACGTCTGATGAGGAGCGGAATTCTAACCCGATTTCCAAGATGAGAGCCAGACCGAATTTGCATTCGCCTCGCCTCATCGGACAGAACGTCCCAGAACGCAAAAACAGTCCCCAGACACGGTATTTTGAACCGGCGAATGACTGGCCATCGTTCCTCAAGACAGTTCAATGCATATGGATGCATCTGGGCGATGAAAATGTTATGAATCGCACAGGATCGGGAAAAACTGATATTTGGTCGGCAGCCGTGGTCCTGAAGACGATGTCCGGCCGGAATGCTGTTACAGGCCGAGTTAAGAGAACATCTGCAAACTTGAGAATTGACGATGACTGAATTCGATCTGCGGTCGATGGCTTTTGTTGGAATTTTTTTGGGGATCTGCATGTCACAAGCGGCGGCTCAATCGTCACCGACACCTTCTCCCTCACCGGTCCGCCTCAATCGGACGATTGAGCTGATGCAGTCTGGCGAGAATGCCTTCGGGATCTTCGCATGGAATCTGACAGCCCGTTCCGGTGCAGCGATAGCCGACAGCTCGCTTGATTTTGTCATTATTGATCTTGAGCACAGCCCTGCCGATGTGACCCGACTCGAGTCCTATCTTCTGGGAATGACCAATAAGCAGCAGATCGCCAGAAACGGGCACCTCCAACCTCGGGTCACTCCTCTGGTCCGGGTCCCTTCGACAGGGAAAGAACGGGTCCTTTATACAGTCAAACAGGTTCTGGATGCCGGAGCGATGGGGGTTGTTGTTCCTCATGTCGAAACCGCGGAGGAAGCGCTTCTGATGGTTCAGGCCTGTCGCTACCCGCAGCGACGGGGAGTGGCTGATTTTGAACCGGTTGGGAAGCGGGGGGCAGCCTATCGATGGCCGGCACGCTACTGGGGACTGACTCCGGAGGAGTACTCCCAGCGGGCCGACGTCTGGCCTCTGGACCCGCAAGGGGAAATCCTCCTCTGGATTATGATTGAATCTGTTGAAGGACTGAAAAACGCGAGAGAAATCGCCGCGACGCCGGGAGTTGGGGGAATCTTCATTGGCCCCGGTGACCTGGCCTTCTCGATGGGAGTCCCTCCTGGCGATCCTTCTCTGGAAGCGGCTTACACGGAAATTCTGGAGGCGTGCAAGGCAGCGAATGTCCCCTGTGGGACACTGACGACAGCTGATCAGGTCAAAAAGCGACTTGCCCAGGGGTTTCGCTTTCTGGCTGTCGGCTTTGACGGAGGAATCGAAGCGGAGGTCGATCGAGCCGTCCGCATTGGACGAGACACGGCAGCACCGTAGCTGAGAGTTCCTGATCCAGAAGACCTCTGAACCACGATCAGATCAGCCACGGTTACGAACTGAGCGCGGAGCGGTTCAGGCGAAGTTGACTCCGAACCTGTACGTGGAGCTTTCTGAGGGCCTCCGCATCGGAAAGGATGACCCGTCTGGCCTCACGAGAGACGGCACTGGGGCCCTCACGTTCAATCAGGTCGGAAACCGCCTGCACATCTTCCGGGCGAGCAGGAACATTGGAATCGGTGGCGAAGAGAATATTTCTGTGTAAGGCATGGAACGAGGGATCGATCAGGACCGAATCGAAAAGACGATCCCGGTCAAACTGCTTCTTGTCCCGTTCGGCCAATGCGAGTGCCTGTTGTTGAAGCCGCAGGATTTCCGGAGTGGTGATTTCTTCAGGAATCAAAAGCAAACCGTTCTGGGCGAGCTTCTGACCGAGCTTGACACTTCCCAGCGTCATTGCCAGCGGGACAGAGAAAATCAACCCGATCAGGACCGGCATAAACCAGAAGAGCAACGGTGGGGCCAGCGTTCCGATCAAGAGCGTTGTGGCGATCCCGGTGACGGTATGAGGGCCATACACAATCAGGGCTTCCCCGAGAGTAATATCTTCTTCTCCCCGGTTCTGGGCATTCCATTGGACCTTCTGCCCGGCAAGAGTTGTCAGCACAAACCGGGTGTGGAAAAGCATCATGATCGGAGCGACAAGAATCGAGACAAGCGTCTCGAGAACAACGCTTCCAATCACATTGTCCCATCCCCCAAAATCACGCAAACGGTCTGGCTGCTTCGTGAGGGCCAGCACACTCCAGAGCTTGGGAAGGAGGAGCATTGCCATTGTGATTCCGAAAATCACGGAAGCGCCGTAAATCCAGGTCGGTTCATCTGACTTGGAAGCCCCATCCAGCCACATTCCTGCCACGCTGAGGATCATGAACGCCAGCCACATCGGAGCGGAGAGATAGGCCATGGCTCCCATTGTCAGATGCAGACGACTGATCGGCCGGAACCCTTCACTGAAGATCAGACGGATGTGCTGCATGTTTCCCTGGCACCATCTCTGATCCCGTTTTGCGAAGTCGAGAAGCGTCGTCGGACATTCTTCATAGCTTCCCCCGAGGTCGTGAGCGAGGGCAACTTTCCACCCGGCACGAGCCATCAGAGCAGCTTCCACAAAGTCATGCGAGAGAATCTCTCCCCCGAGAGGAGCCTTCCCGGGCAAGGTAGGGAGTCCACAATGCTTGATGAAGGGCTGCACGCGAATAATCGCGTTATGGCCCCAGTAATTGCTGTCGAAATTCGCCCAGCTGCAGAACCCTTTGATAAAAATGTCGCTGTAGAGACGTGAAGCAAACTGCTGAAGACGTGCGAACATCGACAGCCGGTTCACCGGAGTCGGGGGAACCTGCAGAATCCCGAGCTGCGGGTCCGCATCCATCCGGCGGACCATTTCGACGAGCGTCTTTCCCTCCATGACGCTGTCTGCGTCGAGCACGATCATGTACTCATAATCCGATCCCCAGCGAGTGCAGAAGTCCGCGATGTTCCCTGCTTTCCGGCTGACGTTTCGGGGACGGCGTCGGTAGAACACGCGTGGCTGAGACCCCGTTTCGGCCACCAGCTTGGCCCATGTCCGTTCCTCTTCCAGCCAGATATCCGGGTCGGTGGTGTCACTCAGGACGAAGAAATCAAAATCATCTTCTTGCCCCGTCGCGATAAGTGACTGCACCATCGCCCGCACGCCGGCAAAGACGCTCGCAGGGGACTCATTGTAAATTGGCATCAGAATCGCCGTCTGCGACCGTTGCCCGTTTGTGGGGGCTGCAGAGAGCGCATCACTCCCCGCCGACGCAGTTGCCAAGGGACGCTCTGAAGACGTTCCCGGCATCTGACGGAGAACGAGCATCATCCCATAGGTTGCCGTCCAGAATGAGAACGCAATCCATGAAAAGAGTATGGTGAAGATCGGCAGGAGCAGGATCTCGGCAATGTTCATCCCATTGACCGAGAGAACATCCATAAACAGCCATGTCGCGCCACCGGTACTGATCAATGTCAGTGCACACAGCAGCCAGCGAATGGCGTAATGCCCCTGCATTCGGGAGCCGGAGGAGAAAATCGGATCCCTCATCAACTCCCCGGGGGGAGTCCCAGGTTGATTGCCGTCCATGTTTACCAGAGTCCTGTCGATCGTCGGGTGAATTTCAGAATCTTGCGATGGACCCGCACCCAATACGCTTTTCGAAGAAGTTTCCACAAACGAGCCCGCGGCTGAGGACGCATGTCACAATGGCTGGGGCAGGGAATAATCGGCTTGACCGAGGTTTCGAGAACCTGAAGCAGCCGGGCGGGAGGACGATCGCGATGACGAATGGCGTCCGGAAATTCCAAAAGGACCCGACCAATTCGCGGAACAATAGAATTGTTTGTCGCAGAACGTTTTCGGGCAGAAGGACGATGGCTGCTCGCCATTCGGGCAATACTTGCCTCCACTTCCGCCTGTGTGATCTCAATGGCCACAGTGAAGAGATCCCGAGTGGGGTCGCCCGATTCAGCAACCTGGAGAGCAGCCTGATCCACGATGCGGCGACTCTCCTGAGCAATGACTTCCGGGTCTCTGAGTCCCCAGTCATAGAGATATTCCGCGACAAGATAGCGAGCCTGAGTGGATCTGGGGGTACCTTCTGACCGTACCTCCCGGATACCGGATTTCTTCTGGGAGACCACCGAATCGATCATAGCGTGCGATCCTTCTCCAATAGACTCCTGGCCTATAGGCGCGGGGGAATTGGTATCGACCTGACCGTCGACGTCAGTCGATTTCAACTCTGTTTCCATTGTCTCGAGTCGTGCGGGTGCGACTGCTTCACCGGATACAGCCAAGCCCATAATGGTCTCAATCTGGGACATTCGTCCCGAAATGCAGGATGAAAAGTTGGCAGAAATTTCTTTGATAGTTGAACTTCCGGGCTGATTTGACAGCTGCCAGTCGATCACCGACCACAGCCGTTTTATGCAACACGCCCTCGATCGAAGACCATCTGACCGATGGACGTTCGATCTCGTAGGCCGAATGCAACTTTTGGACCAACCCGAAAATGACACAGCGACCACTCCCCGGAGGTCTCTGCTGAAACCTTGCGATCGACACCACTCAAAGTTGACTCAGGAAAGCGGCTGTGAACAAACTTGAACAAGGACTGATTCATGCTGACTGGTGTCATGGCCTGCAAAGCACCCAAATCGGAAACCAATAAGGTCCGAACGGCAATGACACTTCGATCGGGACGAGAACTTCCGTCTCGCCCACCCATCCTGATCGCCCAATCAAGCGCTAACAGGGCCCGAACGACCGGCAGAGCGTCACACCGGTCAACGAAATCTCCATATTCATTCGGACTGGAGATTGGTGCAGGTAAATGAATTTCAAACAGCCTGTCAGATTTTCGCGGGGTGATAAATTCTCTTGTAGTCAACGATTGATCGCTTGCAGATGACGAAGTGTTTTCCAAACATCTTTTTTGAAAGTCATTCACGCTGTCACCATCGAAAGCGCATGGCGTTTCGGCAACTCTTTCAAACTGAAAACGGCGGGCTGGATCAGCTCCATTGTGGAGTGAGGTGAGTTGTCGAATGTACAACTCGGGCCCGCTGTCTCTTTTCGTTTTTTCAATGCGTGTCTGTTTGACTGATGAGGTTGAACTCAGAATTGCTGCGGGCCAAGTAACCTGATGCGTCCGGTCTGCCCCCGATACGCGCAGTACCTCACACGCCTGAAGAATGCAGGAATTCAGCATCGTCAGGCCAAGGATCGCAATCGAGAGGAAAGACAGACCGGGAGCGAATGAAGTGTTCAATGAAAGGTGAAGCCGCATTTGAAATGGATCGAGAAACCAGCTTTAACACGCATCATCAATTGGTGACGTCATTATCCACGGTGTTCCCACTGTGGGCGTCTGATACGCAGGCAGCTTTCATGCCATTCCAAAGATGGCGGAGCCGTCATGGAAACCCAAATTTCCAAGCGCTCACGCTTATGTCTGATAGCCTATCCGTGCATTGAGACTCGTCAAGCTTTTGTTTTCTTCCTCGTCAGCGAATTGTGTGAAGAAGCCACAATTTTTGTTTTCAAGGAGTCTTTCAGATATGCCATTCAGCAAGAGAGAAGATATCCCATCAACACTCACACGAATTTTCGTAGACGCTGCACTTAATTACAGTCGAAGTGCTATAAGAACAGGCACCTTCGAAAATCCATTCTGAATTTCGTTGCTGCGAATTGATCAATCCGTCCGCCCGTGAGAACACTGAAAATCCAATTCCAGATCGGACGCTCAACGACGATGACCGCTGTGACTGATCAAACTGATTGATCAAAAATGCTTGTTGAAAACCGTCTGCCCCACTTGATGGAGCGAGACATCGACGACCTGTGAGCCCCCGGGCTTGTCTGCGGCAGATTCGTTGTGATCGGACGGGGACACCGTGGGGAAGTAGATGTTGAAAGCAATACGAATCGCCAGTACGACGGCAATCGCGATCCCGCCGAGAATTAACAACCCCCAGGGGATCTCTACGGATGGACTTCGGGAGGGATCTGGCTGGTCGAGTCGGCGAAGTTTCTGCCGGGCATTGGCGGAATGCGAAGTGGGAATCTCCGCCCGGGTGGGCATCGAGTAAAAGTCCTTTTTTCGATTCAGCTTTTTTCCCCGGCTGCCTGTGTCCGCTGTCCCTTTTCCTCGAGAAGTATCCTGGCCCGGACGAACGAAGATAAGATCCTCACTGCTCTCGAGTGGCTGACTTGGAGTCTCCGCCAGATCATCCTCGAACATCGCCAGCAGATTCAGCGAATCATCTGAACGTTTCAGTGCGGGACTGGCCAGATCGTCCAGAAGCTCCCTTGGCGTCTGATAGCGCTGTTCTTTTTTCTTCGCCAGCATGCGGTGAATCACCGCCACAATCGCTTCCGTGACATTCGGATTCTCGACGCGGGGATCGGGGAGGGGGCTGGAAACATGGGCGCTGATTTTGTTCGTCACACTCCCTTCCGGATAGGGAGGATGCCCCACCAGAAGATGATACCACGTGCACCCCAGTGAGTAGATGTCACTACGAATGTCAGCCGCCTTGCTGTTGCTCGCCTGCTCGGGGGCCATGTAATCCACAGTTCCGACCGTGGTCCCATCCCGGGTAATGGTTGTATCGAGCGATTCATCGATCGAACGGGCCAATCCCATATCCGTCAGCTTGACCGTCCCGTCACGGGTGATCATCAGATTGGATGGCTTGATGTCCCGATGAACAATATTCCGCTCGTAGGCATGCTGAAGGGCCTCTGCTGCCTGCCGGATGATTTCGACGGAGCGTTTGACCGAGACTGGCCCCCGACGGTTCACCCACTCAAGTAGGTCAATCCCATCGACATACTCCAGCGCCAGAAAGAGATACCCATCTGCCTGACCGGCTTCATAGACACTGACGATGTTTTTGTGCTGCAACAGCGCTGCCGCCTGCCCTTCCGACTTGAATCGGCGGACCAGAGTCGGATTATTGGCACGGTCCTGCGAGAGGACTTTCAGTGCGACAGTCCGCTTCAACTCAGAATCGGAGGCCAGATAGACAATTCCCATCCCCCCCGCCCCGAGGCGCCGGATGATCTGATACTTTCCGATCCGGGACAACTCCGGCGCAGAAGATGCGCGGGGGGTGGTCTCGGAAGTAGAGAATTCAGAACTCATTCGCGCAATAGAAGCCGGAGTTGATGTTCAGAGGGGCGAACTGTAGGAGAGAATCACCCTCGTGGGGATGGAAATTCCTCCTTAACGCAACAATCCAATATAGGTTCCACGCTTCATGAACGTCAAAGCCCGAACTTGTGTCCGGGTTGTGAAATCAATTTGAAGACCTTCATATCCGTCATGACTGCTTCAACTGCGTCCCCCGTCAACCAAGGGAAATTCTGCGTCAGGTCGCTGCAAGGCCCCTGATCAGACAACAAAATTTAGAAAGTTTTCACAGGAGCCCCCCGTGCACCGCATCGCATTTGTCACCTCTCAACCCACACCGGAAATCGCCCCGGACGACCGATTGGCTGTCGCGGTTCTTCAGTCGAAAGGATTCACTGTCGAACCCGCTCCCTGGGAGGATTCCTCCCTTCCGTGGACGGAATATTCCGCAGTCATTATTCGGTCGCCGTGGAACTACTCTCATCATTCCGATGCGTTTGCCGACTGGCTTCGATTCTGTCAGTCCACAGGGGTGTGCCTCTGGAATCCTGCCGAAGTGGTCCTCGGGAACATCAACAAGCGTTATCTTCTCGATTTTGAGAGAAACGGATTTCCCATCGTCCCGTCTGCGTACATGGAAGCGGGCTCAAAAGTGTCTCTGGCCGAAATTCTTCAAAGCAAAGGCTGGGAGGAGGCGGTCGTCAAACCCGCCATTTCTGCGGGAGCGTTTCAGACCTGGAGAACGTCCATCGCACAAGCCCAAGCTCATCAGCCCCGTTTTGAGGACCAGTGTCAGTCTGGCGAAGTGATTATCCAGCCCTTTCTTCCTGAGGTCGTCAATCAGGGAGAGCTGTCTCTCATTTATTTCAATGGAGAATTTTCCCACTGCATTCTCAAACAACCTGCGACAGGAGACTTCCGGGTACAGCCACAGCACGGCGGGACCTGCCGGCCCATTGATCCCCCTCCTCATCTTATTGAACATGGACGTGCGATTCTTGAGTTTGTTGGCTCACCACTCCTGTACGCGCGCGTCGATGGAATTCTCCGTGATGGTCAATTTCTGTTGATGGAGTTGGAGATCAACGAACCGAACCTCTTTATGCAATGTTCCCCGGAAGCACCGGAACGGTTCGCAGCGGCGATTCAATCGGTGCTCCGCACAAAGTGCTGAACACAGAAGGAGAATTGAATTCAGGCAACTGAACCACCGCGTAGATGTGTTACAGTCGGGAACGATCCCCCTGTGTCGGTCGCAACCACTCCTCAACGGTTAGTTCCCCCTGCGGAGTGATTGAGACCGTGATCGCTCCTGAAGTCGCCGTGTTCAGAATCTGGCAGGAATCGAGGACATCCCGAAGTGCAGGGAGTTCCCGATTGCTACTGCTGACAATCGCATATTCCGGGCGTGCCCATTCGTAAAGTTTCAGGACTCCCGGAACTCGCCCGCCATGATGGGGAGAAAGCATCACATCAACTTGTCGAGGAGGGAGAGACAGGAGATCCGTCAGCCCTTCCTTCTCGAGATCTCCGGTCAGGAGGATGCGACGGCCTGCATAGTCAATCTGGAGTTGAATACTGCTGGCGTTATCGCTGCGCGGAGAGAGTCGGGCGGGGGGATAAAGCACTTCGACGTGGAGGGACTCTTGCTGATTGCTGCGAACTCGCAACCGGTCGTGAGCCTGAACCAGCTGAAGATCAATGCCGGCAGTCTGGGCACGTTCGCACAACTCCACCACCCCGGATTGTTCGAAGTCCAGAAACGCCGGAGCGATGAACAGCGTCTGGATCGGGACCTTCTCCATCAAATCGAAGAGACCGCTGAAGTGGTCATGATCTGCGTGGGAAACCATGACTGCATCCAGTCGATGACGGCCGCGCGTCCACATCAGATTCTGGATGCTTCGTGACACCCGCTGACCATCCCCGATTGTTCCCGCGTCGTAGAGCATTGTCTCTCCCCCGGGAAACTCGATCAAACAGGCAAGCCCATGCCCTACGGAAAGAAACGTACAGCGAAGCTGACGATCTTCCGCACGAGGAACAAATGGAATGAGCAGACCGACGACGCACCATCCAAGAAGTCCAATGGAAAACCATCGAGCCGAGCGAGCGGTGCCGATCAGCTGCCATGCCAGACCAAGGCACACGTAGAAGCCAATCAGCCACCAGTGCGGGAGATTGGGAAGGTAAAAGTAGCCGCCGGGAATCTGCTGTCCCCATTCCACACAGACTCGCAGCAGAGTGAGTGCCCATCCGAAAGGAACCCCGAGGATGTTCGCCAGAAGAGGCGAGACCAATCCGCCAAGTAAAAAGAGATACCCGAGGGCCAGAACCAAAGTCATGTAAGGAATCAGGACCAGGTTCAGAATCAGACCGACAGGCGAGACCAGATGAAAGGTGGACATCGTGACGGGAAGCGTGACCAGCAGAATTGCCCCCATCAGCCTGTAGGACTCCACAAGGTAGCATCGTACCTTTTTAAGAATACGACGCCACCACGTGCTCTCCTCGAGCATTTCCGTCAGGGTCTCCGGTTCCCGATACTGACCGCCCTGCCAGCTGAGCGACCATAAAATAGCCCCCACCCCAAGAAATGAGAGCTGGGCTCCGAGATCAAAGAGATCCATCGGGTGCCAGATCAGGAGGACCAGCGCACACGCCGCCAGTGCATTCATCCGGTCAACAAGACGGCCAGACTGTGCTCCGAACAGAGCAATCACTGCGAGAATCGCCGCTCGAAGAACAGATGGCCCCAGATCAGTGATCAACAAATACAGCAGAATCGTGATCGACAAAGTGATCACGGTCTGGGATGACGACATCTCTGCGCATCGACAGACCAGCAACGCCAGTCCAAGAAGAATTCCGACATGCAGGCCGGAGATGGCCAGAAGATGCATTGTCCCGGTCTGGGCGAACTGGTCCTTCAGTTCATCAGCCAGCATGGTCCTGTCACCAATCAGCACTGACGACGCAACTGCCGCATTCGGCTCTGACAAATGCTTCCTGAAGAGTTGCAGGCAATCGCTTCGGATCTGTTCCCGCAGGCGTGCCAGCTTCCAGCCCCACGAGGTCGGGCCAGATCGGCGAATGACAGCTGCCGGGTGATCCACCCGAAGAGTCGCAGAGATTCCCTTTCGCCTGAGCATCAATCCAAAGTCCATCGCCCCCGGATTGGCGGGACGCGACGGCACAGCGAGTCGCCCCAGAATCTCTACCTGATCCCCGACCCGCACATGCACCAGCTGCCCGGAGACTTCCATACGGACCAGCCCGCTGACAGCGACAAACGTGCCGCTGTCGTCGATCGCCTCACAGCGAATCACGGTGGTGGAACGGTCGGTCTCCATCCATGATGGAATGCGCGGGCCAATCGGGGCATCCTGGATCTGGACGGGACTGGCAATAACCGCTCTCAGGCGGACATGACGAGGCTCTTCCGAGCTGAATCTGGAAATGTCATCGCTGGGGATGCGATGAATTGCAACGTGATGACGGAGCCCACCTGCCAGCAGAACGGTGAGCAATGTCACCCCGCTGGCCAATCGAAGCACAGCACGCGAACGGTTCCGATGCGGATCAGCGAACCGATACAGAAACAGGGACGCAACAACACCAACTGCAACGAGCGTGATCCAGATCGGCAAGGAGACTCGCCAGACATGATCGATGACGATCCCGGCGGCGAAACAGGTCGCAGTTGCAATCGCAGGACGGTGTCCCCTGACCGGATGACTGACGGGTGCCGGATTCGCAATCGGGACTAACAATCCCATGCAGCTGCCCCTGCAAACGAGTCAACGATTTGCTGATGTTTCGGTTACTGAAACTGTCTTCCCAACATCACGAAGCGTCAGACTGAGGCTCCGGTTGGGTGGGCGGTGACGTTGGCTCCGTCCCCGGGGACGTGCCGGATGGCTCCTGTTCGGGTTTGTCATCCTCTTTCGCTTCCGGCGCTGGCTTTGGAGGAGCCGTTGTTGGAGGAGTCATTGCCGGTGTCCCAGCTTCAGGCTGTCCGGAAACCGGCTCAGCAGTCGTTGATTCACCGGATTGAGGTGTCCCGGCAGCGGGATTGTTGACCGGTGCCTCCCCCGAAGAAGAAGCCTGTGTTTCGGGAGTGGTCTCTTCCGCCCGGTTGGGGTCGGCCCGATCAGGGGCTGACGGCATCGGAATCACCTCAACATTTTTTCCCGTCAGTAACGTCAGATAAAAAGCAGCGACGAATCGTTGCGAACAGTGCGGATTCGTTTTCAGTAGATGTTCCAGACGGGCAGTGGCCCGGTCGAGCTGGCCGAGCTGCAATTCGGCAACGGCAGATTGAAGTTCCATGCGTCCGATCCGCTCGGGAATCTCCACGGCGGCGCTGATTCCCATACGGGCATAGTACGCTGGCCAGATTTCGTACTGGACCGGAAGCCCGTTCGATGCAAACGGCATTTGAAGAAGTGATTGAACTCCTTGTTTGATGTAGGACTGGTCCTCTCCGCCCCAGAGGTCGATCGCCCGGTGAAGGTCGAGCGTCCCCAGATTGGCACTCGCCGTCAGGCTGCGCCACTGGGCAATGATGGGCTGCATCTGCGGGTTGGGATTCGGAGGAGAGAGCATGGAATCCAGACTCTCCAGAACGCGAACTGCGGTATCGAACTGCCCGACCTGAATTTGAAGCGAGCCATAAAGAAGTTTCAGCTCCGGGCTGCGCTCAATTTCCGTTCGATCCTCATCGAGAATCGACAGCGCCAGAAGCGGGCATCGCCCCTGAATCGCATAGGCGACCAGCTGGGCGCGATCAGTTGATCCGGAACGAGCCTGTTGCACCTGCGAACGGGTCTGATCGACAGCTTTTTTCAGATCCTCCTTGAGCTTTTGAAGCTGCTCTTTTCGTTCGCTTGTGACATTGATCGACGGAAACTTTGCGTACGCCGCTTCAAGTCGCTCCAGAGTGTCCAACGCAGCATCCAGATGTTGCGATTCCAGAAAAAGATCGAGAAGCAGTTGCAGATCGTACGGATTCCCCTGCCCCGCGATGACCGCAGCAGAGACAGCTCCGAGGGTCTGGGTTTCGAGGATATTCGGTCCCGGGGGAACCCCCATCCCCTGCGAGATTCTGTTTTCGACCTGCTCCAGAACGGAATAGGCCTGAGCCAGCACGCGATAGGCGGATGCCTGATTGGGATCGTTTTCCAATGTGGCGCGGCAATCCCGAATGGCGAGCAATGCCAAACCTGCAACCTGATCCAGCGGAAGCTGACTCCCTGCAACCGCAAGAAGCTGTTCATAATGCGAAGCCAACTCGACATCGTTGGGAACGACCTGACGTTTTTGAATCAGCCAACGGTCATAGCTGGACACAGGAATTGGCCAGATTCCTTCGAGTCGGGTGATTTTCGGCTTCTTCTCCGGTCGAAAGGCCTGCAACGCAAACTGGGTCGCGGAAAACTCCCGCGCATGTTTCACCAACTCTTCATTGTCGAGATCAACACGAGTGAAATTCGCTCCGGCAGCCCCGAAACCGGTCATGGCAAAGGACTGATTTCCGACCATCTGAAGAAAGGGCGTGTACGGAGTTCCGGGAGTCCAGAGCCGAACCAGCACGTCAAAGACCTTGAATGACGAGAGAGTGGTCTTCCAGTAGTCCTGATTGGCAGTCGCATCGGAAATGTTAATCGCGAAAAGCGAATTGCGAATCTCCCGATGTGTTTCCAGCAGATTCCTGTTTCCGCTGATATAGAGACCGACACGACTGTCGATAAATGGCTTTTGTCCCAACCAGATCAACAGGTCCCCCTGAGCAGCAATGGTCGGGAAGATGCGATCAGAAAACGTCCTCCCGACGATGCTGCTTTTCAGGCTTTCGATGCGGTTCGTCCAGCGGGGGTCCAGCCCCAGCCCCAGCCGTCGCCCCTGGGGGCCCATGAAGGCTCCGTTAATGGCGAGATAGGCAATGCCAAGGTAGCTCAGCACCATGACCGCTCTTCCCCCACGTCCCCAGAGAACGCTCCAGGTATCGACGGAGTATGTCATGGAGAAGCAGCTGCGATACCACTCCTGACCATTCAGCGTGGCAATTACGGCGTTCCCGAGAGCGGCATAGCAGACAAAATCACCATCGAAAAGGGAAATACCGTTGATCCCGGCCCAGACAAATGCCCATCCCGGATTCAGTCGCTTCACATTGAGAATCATGGTGACCAGCGAGAGGGTCAGGAGCGTCAGCGAAGCGATGGCGTAGATGTCAAGCAGGATCCAGAAATTCGAATCCTTCAGTCCATAAGCCAGACGTGGGAAAAATTCACTCAAAATCCCATATGTCTGCATTGCCCCCTGTTCGAGGAACATGGACCGGAAGCCAATCAGTGGCTGGAAGCTCCACGGAACGAGCAGGTCCGCGACCATCACGGTAATGAGGACGACTCCCCAGTTCCGTTTGCTTTGTGGGCGACCATGAATCTTGCGGGCGATCGAATCCCCGATCACAAACAGGACCAGCAGAAGCAACCCCACCCAGGCCCGGGCATCCAGATTCACCCACAGGAAGAACAGGATCGGGATCTCGGCAAACGCCCATGGAAACCGGCTTGAGGTTCCGTTCTCTTCCGCCCCTTGTGGGCTCTGGCTATCCCGCGTCAGGCAGAGGAACAACAAACTCAACCCCAGCATCGTGATCGTGGAGCTTCCCGGCTGAAACATCGGGAACAGGGCGACGAGGGCGATGAGGCCGCAGAATGATCCCCACCATGTCGAAACGCCACTGACGTTGATTCGAGAGAGGACCACAAACGTAGCCAGAACAGTGAGAGCACAAAACACCGTCAACCCGGACATCCCGGCGGCCTTGTGGACAATTGCCAGCAGGATGTCGGAGAGCCAGCTGAGGTTAATCCACTCCCGTCCTTCGGCAGAGGCAGAAAAGGGATCGCCCCCCGGAGGAAGAATTCCGTGCGAGAGCATGTACTCACCGCTTCGGATCTGGACCAGAATCCCTGATTCGGTAATCACGGTCCATCCCAGCAGCATCGCCAGCATGATCAATGCCCAGCGCAACATCGTGTCGCCCCTCAGGCATTCATCTTCCATCAACTCCGGAGTCAGTTCCTCGAACTCCGGCATTTCCTCTTCCACCTCAGGAGTCACATTCTGTTGAATCTCCGGATGGGAATCGGCACGCTTGGGATCATCAGGCGTTTCTGCAGACAATGTTCGAACCTTCTTCGAGAGGGTGCTGAATCAATTGAGGTGGAGCAACAGGTCAGAAAGAAACAGAAATGAACGCTGGGGACGAACTGTCCCCCGGTGCGAAATGTCAGCGGGAAGTCTCTTTAATGACAGGGTTCCTGAGGACGCCGATTCCGGTGATCTCAATTTCAACCTGATCGTCTTGTTCCAGAGAAATGCTGTCATCCGGAACGATCCCGGTTCCCGTCAGCAAGATGACCCCTTCAGGGAACGTATCTTCTCGGCTGAGCCAATTCACCAGATCCGGGAACTGGCGATTCATCATGGATAGATCCGTCTCCCCTTCAAACAGCGACGTCCCTTGCCGCTCGATCCTTAACCGGATTTTTGTTTCTTCAAGTGGCAGGGGATCTTTTGCCAGCAGAACTACTGGTCCCAATGCGCAGCACTGGCGATAGACCTTCGCCTGCGGGAGATAAAGCGGGTTCTCCCCTTCAATGTCCCGCGCGGAGACATCATTCCCAATCGTATATCCCACGATTTCCATTCGGGGATTGATGACGAGGGCTAATTCCGGTTCAGGCACGCTCCAGGAACTGTCATAACGGACGCGAATCGGCTCTCCGGGATGAACGACTCGACTTGGAGTGGCCTTGAAAAAGATCTCCGGTCGATCAGCCGAATAGACCTTGTCGTAGTGAGACGCTGCCGACTCCGATTCCTCCATCCGGGCGATCTGGCTCCGTTTGTATGTGACTCCCGCAGCCCAGACTTCCTGCTGATCAACCGGAGCGAGGAACTTGAACTCGGTCACTGGAGCTTCGTCGGCTTTGGCCAGAAGCATCGCTGCGGTCTGCCAGGGAGTTCCTGAATGGAGGAGATCAGCGAGCGTCAGAATCCCGGGAGCATGTTCCAACGGTAGAATGCGTGCCCCGTCGTCTTCAATGACAGCAATTGCAGGCCGGTTGTCCGCAGTTCGAATCTTGGCGAGCTTCATGAGTCGAGTTTCCGGTAAGTTTCAAGAGCGTCGAGCGTCCGTTGCATATCTTCGGGGATGGGAGCTTCAAATGAAATCCACTCATCGGTCACCGGATGGCGAATTCTGAGCCGGTATGCATGCAGGCCCTGTCGAGTGATTAAAGGGACCTCATCTGGTTCAACCGGTTTTCCCTGCAATTCCGACAGATAAAGCCGGTCATGTCCGGCATAGAGCCGGTCGGCAACACAGGGAGCCTTCAAAGATTGCAGGTGAACCCGGAGCTGATGGGTCCGGCCGGTCTCGGGAAAGAGCCGAACTTCTGCGAATCCACGAAACCGCCGCAGGACCTGATAACGCGTCACGGCTTCACGCGACTTCTCATCAGGCTCACAAATAATCATTTTCTCGTGTGCTTTGGGATGAACTTTCAGATGGGTCCGGATCACCCCTTCGTCAAATTCAATCTTTCCCCGGACAATTGCGCGATACTCTTTCTTCGCTTCTCGCTGCTCAAACTGCCGGCTCAGGCGGTGATGAACCTGATTGTCCTTTGCGATCACAATGACGCCGGTCGTGTCACGGTCCAGACGATGGACAATTCCCGGTCGAAGCTGGCCAGCAACGTCGCTGAGCTGGTCGAAGTGGTATTGAACGGCCGCTGCCAGAGTACCGGTAAAATTGGATTTCCCCGGATGAGTCACCATATCAGCGGGCTTGTTAATTACCGCGATGGCGTCATCCTCATAAAGGATCTCAATCGGAATATTTTCCGGGACGAGGCTGTTGTCAGGAATCTCGGGAAGCGTGACATGGATTCGGTCATTGACACGCAGACGTCGCGCCGGCTTTACCGGGAGCCCGTTAACCAGAACGAGTTGCTGCTCAATCGCCTTCTGGAACAACACTCGGCTATGGTTAGGAAAGATTCGGGTCAGGTAGTGGTCGAGCCGCCACCCGTGAGCGCGTGCTTCGACGGTGACCCGGTGCTGTTCCGGGCTGGGTTCGGGGGAATCTTCACTTTCTTCATTGATGACGGTCATGATTACAGTTTGATCGTCCGCTGAGCGCTTCTCAAGGGACTCTCTGCCCGCATCCATGTCCTGACCCCAATGCGTGGAGAAAATGCCGATTAAATGAAGAAACCCCCGACCGAAGCCGAGGGTTTCCATGTTTCAAGAATGGATCTGGGACGAAGGAATTTCCCTTCGTGTCTCAGATATTCGTGTTGCCGCGATTTCCACCGCGTCCCCCACGATCTCCTCCCGGACCGCGTCGATCACCGCCCGGACCACCTGGGCCGCCGGGACCACGGAGCTTGGAGACGTCGAAGGCAGCACCGAGCTGGTTTTCAAATTCAGCTCGCTGAGCATCGGTCAAAACAGCTTTGACTTCTGCCTCCCGCTTTTCCCGTTCAGCACGCATTTCTGCAATCCGGGCTTCACGATCTTCCGGGCTTCCTCCACGGAATCCCCCTTCACGCGGACCGCCGCCGGGGCCAGCACCTGGGCCGCCTCGGAATCCGCCAGGCCCCTGCGCCGGATTGAGCAGTCCGGCAATCTTGCTCTTCTGGTCGTCGCTCAAGCCCAGAGCTTTTTGCAGATCTGGGTCCTGCAGCGCGCGGACTCCCTGGCTTTGCCAGTAGATCTGCTGGAGACGCTGCACCTGAACTTCGTCCAGCACCTGACCAAACTTGGCCTTGTATTCTGCCTGCAGTTTGGAATTGCGCTCTTCAGCTTCTTTCTGCAGGGCAGCGAATCGCTCACGGCGCTGTTCTGGCGTCAAATCACGGAAGTTCTCCCCCCCTTCCGGTCGTCCCTGAAACTGGCTGCGTCGGGCTTCGCGCAATTCATTGAGCAACTCTGCGGACTTGGTCTTCTGATCGTCGGAGAGTCCAAGCTCCTCCTGAACAGCTTCATTTCCGAGCAGCGAGTACGGAGAACCGCCTCCGAATCCTCCCCCGAAACCGCCGCCGAATCCCCCTCGCCCCCCTCCGGGGCCGCCACGTCCACCGGGTCCCTGGGCAAAGGCGGGAGAGGCCGCCAACACCATCAATGCCAGAAGACTGGCTGTCCGAAATTGTTTCAACATCGATTTCTCCCCTGAAATGTTTCGAGATCGAGTGCTCCACGAAGGGCACGAGAACACCCTTGGCTGGAAATGAGTCTGGCGGCGAGACAGACACTGCCCCGCTTAGGATGCCGAGAGACCTCCCTGCCTCTTGAACACCACCCCCCTGAGAAATGTTTCGCGAAATTTTGGATTCCACAGAAATTGGCCGAAAGTCAATGCCCCTTCGGAAACACCGAATGGTGATGACGTAAACAGGGCAAAATTTTCCATTAAATCCTGTGTTTCACGTCCGTCAAGAGGCACAAGCCCGATTGATAAGACGCTGCGGGACTGGACGATCCGTTACAGATTCTCCGTGTTCTCCGGAGCCGCGGCTTTCAGCTTGGAAACGATGAAATGTTTATGGTTGGCAACATCCTGTTCGGTAATGCCGAGAATTTGCGCTGCTTCCTTGTTCGTAGTTCCCCGAACAAAGAGTAGCTCAGCACACTTCAGACGCTCAAATTCCCCCCGGCTCAGCCAGGTCTGAATGAGTGTCCTCAAGGCCGCCGCCACGACCACTTCCTGATTGTCCCGGCGTTCCCTGCTGCGTGCCAGACTGGAGGCCATACGCTGGCGGGCGGGGATTTCGGCCTGCGGATTGTCATCGGACAAGCTGCCGAGCGGAATGGTGGGGCGTCGCCCCTGTCGGCGCAGGACATCCGTCATCTTGTGGGCAGCGATGGCGAACAGGAACGACTCGAGAGGTGTCGACTCGTCATAGTTCGGCAGTGCCGTCAGAAACCCCAGAAACGTTTCCTGAACGACATCCTCTGCCCGCGTCGCGTCCCCCAGACGGGTGAACGCGAAAGCGTGCAGGCGCCCCGAATAAGTGGAAATGCATTCCGCCCAGGCACGTTCATCACGTGCCCGAATCCGTCGAATCAGATCCTGCTCCACGTGCGACATGGAGTGACGATTCCTGCCCGAATGAAGAGAAGCGACCTTAGCGAATACGCTTCATTCTGCTGAACTGGGGGTAAAACGGAATGGTATAACGCGGATAGTCGGCAACTTTTGTCGGCCGTCCATTCATCGGAGGCTGTTCAAAGTGCCAGGTCACGGGCCACCCACGTCCATTGTTCCCGAATGGGACACCGTGCGGCCAATAAATCCAGAAGGCTTTCCCAACCAGATACTCTCGCGGAACAGCTTCTTCTCCAAAGGACCACATCCGGCTGTCGTTACTCTGCGGACTGTTATCGCCAAAGGCCAGATAGTGCGCCGGGCCGATTTCCATCGTCCGTTCCCCAATCTGGTCAAGATGCTTGGAATAGAATTCACCCCATGCCTGCGGATCGTCCATCTGCCGCCAGAGCTGTTTCTCAAGGTGGTCGAAGCTTCGCCCGGGTAACCCCACTCGGTAGTAGATATCCCGTTGCAGAAGGAGATGCGAGACGGTGGCATCTATCCCCTGTGCTGCAATTCCAACAGGGGAAAGGTCCTGATCTGTCGGGAACGGGTTCCCCGTGGCCCCTTCTCCAACAAGCAATGCCCCCTCCTTGAAATCGATCAGGGAATCATTGACCCACAGGCAGAGGCGGTCGTCGACATTACAGTAGGAAATCCGGTACGTTCCCCGCGAACGAATCGGAGTCGCTGCCTGTGCCAGTTCAACAACCCGTTCATTCATCTGGGAATTAACTTCTTCCAGAGTTGCCTTGCCCGTGGGGACATGAATCCGGCATCGGTACCACGACGTCCCCTCGCACAACTCAAGAATCAGCTCGCCGTTTTCATTGGCATCCCGAATCTGAATCTCAAAGTTGATTGTCAGATCAGGAACCCAGAACGGACCAAAGTCAATATTTTCTGCAAAGCTGGCATCGGCCGGATGGTCTCCGATCGTGGCGTTGTACCCGCAGAAATCACCAATGAGCCTAGCCTTTGGCTGAAGCGGGAGCCCATGCGCGACTGCGTCCCAGTCCTGAGGCATCGCGAAGAAATGTCGATACCGCAACCAGGCCGGAGCCGGGGTCGCATCCTTGGAGATGCTGTAGGTCCGTTCCTCTTCGTTTACCTTCCAGCCGGTATCGGATTCTCCCCATCCCGGAATCAGGCCCTCCTTCCCCCGCTCCACGGGAGCCCATCGAGGAGGCCAGCCCGCTTTGATCAGGTCCACAGGAGCGTGATCATCATCATAGACCGGGATCTGCAGCACCCGCTGCTTGCCGGGATCTTTTCGAAGGATGTACTCCGCGTTATCGCGGATCTGATAGAGGTTCCCTCCGCGAATCCGGATGGTCTCGTTCGGGAGTCCAACCAGTCTCTTGATGTAATTGGTCTGAGGTTCGGCAGGGTACTTGAAGACGAAAACATCCCAACGGGCCGGTTCGCCGAATTCATAGGGATACTTGTTGACGAGAATCCGATCCCCGTTGAATGCGAGTTCGTTGTAGAGCTGATCGTTTTCAAAACCACAGTTGGGGCAGAGTGCCGCTCTCAACCGGGAATTGGGGGAGAGGTATCCCACATCCCCAATCACTTCATGACTTGCCCCGACAACAATGTGTGCCCCGCAGGCGGTGCAGTTGGACTCTTTATGCCTGCCGTAGAGCGTTGGCGCCATTGATCCCGTCGGGATGACGAATGCCTCAGCCTCAAAGGTACGGAATAAAAAAGCGAGGACAAACGCGAAGAGAATCGATTCGACGGTATCGCGGAGGCTTTCCTTTGGCTTTGCTGCCCCTTGCGGCGACTTCGCAGCAGCGGCACCATTGGCACCTGCGGCTGAGGGTTCCTGCTGCGTCTTTTCATCCACTTTACTCATTGAATCCGTCTCTTTCGAAGTCGTCGACGATCCTTCCTGGAATCCCCAAGTATAGCAGTCTCTTGAAACGCTCTGCCACCGGATGGAGGGGAGTCTTTTCCTTTGGGGAATTGGCCACACTCTCCAGATTCTGAGCCATTTTGTCGACCGTCCGACCTCTCAAATCGACTTCAGCAGAAAGACTTCGTGCCCGTTCTCTCACTTAAACGAGCAATGAGAGCCTGCCGGGCGAGCCTACTCTGCGGCGCTGGAGCCATTCTGTTCCGAATCACTGGCCCCATCTTCGAGAGCTTCAGATGTCTCCGGTTCTTCTTCTGTACTCAGAAGTTTGAGCCGATCCTGTGGAGCCGGATCTGGCCCGGTTTCTGATTCACCCGCCTCCTGCTCAGGGGATTCTTCCGGTGAATCTTCTGGGGGAAGCAAATAGATCTCGTCGAAATCTGCTTCCTGACGGCAACGGAATCCGTGGTGGCGAATCAGTTCCAGAATGGCAAGAAACATCCCGATAATCTTGCTTCGGATCGTCTCCCGATCGAACAGGGATGAGAACTTGATTCCGCCGGTTTTCCGAATGTGAGCGCCAATCTGATCGACATAAGTCTGAAGGGGGGTCTCGTCGTACCGGACGGTGGTATTTCCTTCGATATCCTCCCGTTTCAACACGCGGCCCAGCGCACTGACGAGGTCCCACAGCTCCACTTCCTTGATACGGTCCGCGGCCGGGTTCTTCCCGGAGGAGGGGCGTTCGTCGGACAGTCGAGGGTATCGCTCCTGCCATTGAAGGGCATGCTCTTCCAACGATGTCGCCGCCTCTTTGAACTGCTTGTACTCCAGCAGCTGTCGAATCAAATCTGACTTGGGGTCTGCCCCTGACGGCACAACAGGCTGTTCGTCCGTCTCTTCCTCCTGATTCGGCAAGACACTCCGGCTCTTGATCTCCACAAGCGTACTGGCCATGACCACGAAGTCCCCAGCCAGATCGAGATCGAGCTGCTGGAGCACATCGAGAAATTCATGAAACTGTTGAGTGATCCGGGCAATAGGGAGGTTCAAAATATCCAGCTCTTCCCGCCGCACCAGATAGAGCAGCAGGTCAAGCGGACCTGTGAACAGATCCAGTTGCACACGATATACAGGTTCACTCATAGCACAACAAAAGCCGACTGCCGGGGTGTCAGGAGATCTGGCAGAGTTCCATTTTCCCGGCAGAAATCCGGGGGGCAGCCAGGGGACATTCAAAATACGGAGTTCCCCATCATACGTCTATGGCGTTTCGTCAGTGGTTCAAGTGTCCGTTCTCCACACCTGACCGCGATTCGGTCTCAATCAGAAAAAATGAACAAGCCCCCTCTTTCCATTCGTTTTTTCGCTGGGATATTGAAGAGAGTTTGGCCGGGTCCCGGTCACATGAGGCAGGTTGAATGGTTCATCGGGAGAACACCACCATGAAGACGACAAGGGCCGTGCTGCAATATCTCAGCGGATTCATCGTCATTGTCACCCTACAAAGTACCGTCGGACTCTTGAGCCGCTCCGCTCAGGCACAGGAACGACCAGAGCCGCAAACCTACATGCCGGTTGTTCCAGATCGTCCTTTTTCTGAAGTGATGCAACAGGACATTGCCGACAAACCTGCTGTACAGCAGGCGATCAATGACCTGATGAATCAGCGATACGACCTGAGCGACAAACCGGGCAACGTCATGATGTCGGGAGGTCGTAAAGCGGTTCAAAGGGGAGTGCGTGTTCGACCATTTCCGAATGCGAACTGGGAACAACTCGCTGAGATGACGCCGGAAGAAATCAAGGAGAAGAATGTCTTCCCGGCCGGTTTCCGGCCTCTCCCTCATAATAAACATGCCGTCGGTGGGATGGTCTTTCCGCCCGAGCAGATCAACGCCATTCGGGAGATGGAAGGGCGGGACCTCGAACGTTTTGACATCGAATTCAATATTCCCAAGCACCTCACTCCTGAATATCCGCCTCCCCTGTTCCTGACTACACACCCCGAACTGGGGGATGTCACGAAGGGACAGGTTCTGACCATCCGAAATTACTTTGAACTTCTCGAAGGAAAAATCACTCCCGTTCAGATGGAAGGGATGCGTCTCCTGTTAACTCCGTTCCCGCAACAGCAATTCAACCAGACAGGGGATCGCAAATCGAAGAAAGCGGAACTGGGGGTCAGCTGCCTGGACTGTCATACCAATGGCCACACGAATGCAGCATTTCACCTGAATCCGGATACCCGTCCGCAGGCTGACCGTATGCGTCTGGACACGGTCAGCCTGCGGGGGATGTTCAATCAGCAGATCCACGGGTCGAAGAGGTCACTTCGTTCGATCGAGGATTTCTCCGAGTTTGAACAGCGGACAGCGTATTTCGATGGAGATCACGTCATTGCAGCAAAGAAGGGAGTGAATCTGCCGGACCGGGCATCACAGGTCGCCATGATGGCCCAGATGCAGAACCTGTTTGATTTTCCCCCCGCCCCAAAACTGGATGTGACCGGACGGCTGATCCCCGAAAAAGCCACTCCGCAGGAGTTGCGGGGCGAAGAACTCTTTCACGGCAAGGCGAAGTGTGCCGTCTGCCATGCAGGACCATTCTTCACGGATGACAAGATGCATGACCTGAAACTTGAGCGGTTCTACACCCCCGAAGTCATCCTTGGTCAACACAACATCGCAGATGGTCCCATCAAGACCTTTACGCTTCGAGGGATCAAGGATTCACCCCCGTACCATCATGATGGCCGACTCCTGACACTCGATGACACGGTCGAGTTCTTCAACCTTGTCCTCGGCTTGAAACTGACTCAGGAAGAGAAGGCGGATCTGGTGGCGTTCCTGCTGTGCCTGTAATGGCAGCAGCGCGCAGAAGAGGGATGTTCAACAATACGACCTCGCCCGACGTCCCACAGGAGAATTGTGCGTTCTCCTGTGGGCGTATGTCTGTAATGACAAGACATCTGCTCGTCAGAAATCGAACCAGATTCCCCCACCGGTCAGCGATTCGTATCTGTCCACAAAGGACCACTGCATCGAGTTTCCGTTGTAGTGCTGGAAGCCGGCGCGAAACAGGGAGTTCGAGCGTCCTCCACGCCAGGCCCACCCCGCCTCGACGTTCACACTTCCACCAAACCGCAGTTCCTGACGCAGGTGACCATTGATCGCGGCAAACGGAGCACCGCGCCAACCGGTCCCGCAGGCCGGGGAATACTGCAGGCCGAACTGAAGCTCGACCGGCTCAGCCCCTCCTCCAGTTCCCAGAGC
This sequence comes from uncultured Planctomicrobium sp., assembly GCA_938015865.1. GTDB lineage: Bacteria > Planctomycetota > Planctomycetia > Planctomycetales > Planctomycetaceae > Planctomicrobium. The sequence goes on along the minus strand of CALLWY010000312.1, from coordinate 14,476 downwards.
GAAGGCAATTTCGCCGTACCCCTGAAATTCCGGAGTGAAATCATAGGTCGTCCCGAACAGAATTGAGTCCCGAACGTAGTTGACCCGCTGATAGGTTGGATTCCGGATCTGGAATTCATCCCCGACGTGACAGCTGATGTGATAGTAACCGGTTTTCCATCGCCACGGGCCTTCTCTCCATGTCAAGACAAACCCGGCCCGGAAATCAGCTGCCTCCAGATCGGATTCCGCCTCAGGATCGATGCGAACAAGAGCCCCCCCTTCGACATCGAACTGGAATCCTTCCGCATCGGTCCCTTGCGTTCCGTGGCGCAACAGTCCCCATCGGGATCCGACCGCAGCCTCCCAGATCAGACCGCGGTTTCGTTCGTACAGCCATGTCGCTGCTGTTCGCGGCTCTTTCTCCCCGGCGAGATAGTTGTGGTAAAGCAGCCCTTCGGGAAGCAGTTGCCACGTATACGTTCCGACCTGATCCAGCTGGTGAGCGGTGATCGGCAACGGTTCAGGGACATGAACCGCTTCGAGCTGGATCGGTTCCGGGATCGGCTCTGGTAGAAATTGCGCCTGGAGGACTCCTGAAGACTCAGGAGGAAAATTTTGCGGCTTCTCGATTTCCTTCAGCGATTCCGGCCAGTCAATGAATGCGCCGGGGGCGATCCAGTCTGATTCCGCACGAAGTGTTGACGCGGACACAAGAAAGACAGCGATATACAGGCTCAGTCGGTAACCTGTCGTACTCAACATCGGAAGTGATTGCCTCCTGTTTCGACGTCTCCGCCGGGGTTGAAGGGCTGTCAGCAAACTGCTGGCAATCAGCTATCGACAGGTTCTGCGGTAGAAATCTGATACAACGGTTCTCCGAACGATTCGAATTTTGCCCCTGGTGCGTCTTGTGCTGCCTGTATCGATTGTGCCGACGTTATCACTTCGTCGGCGACTGTTTTTTGAAAAAGATTCAAGTTCCCTGCCAGAAACCCCCAAATAGGGTACACCTGAACATTGCACATTGGTATATTGTGAACAGATGGTGTAAGATCACCTGAAAGCGCTCAGTTTGCTCCAATCGACCTTCCTGCCTCACCCCGTGAGTCGTTTGAGGTCATTGATTTGCAGAGTGTTTTCTCCCTCAACCAGCGTCTCTCATTGTCTGGATCTTGCCCCGATAGTGACACGAACGGGTTGGGGACCGTTACAGGTGAGACTGGAGTCACCAGACGGGACAAGGGTTTTACATCTTCGCCGACGCCCACGACGCTGGATCCAGCCGGTTCAGCCTTGGTGATCCGTCGGAAAACATCCGGTGCCAGAGCTGCCCGATTTGGATTTCCTGGTAGTCATTTTCAATGGAGTGGTCCCATGTCTGATCAGATCAAACTCACCAAACGTCAGCAGCTCATTTATGAGTTTCTCAAGGACCGGATCCTGAACCGTGGATACGGACCGACCGTGCGGGAGATCGGGACACATTTCGGGATTCGCTCTCCCAATGGAGTCATGTGCCACCTGAAGGCACTGGAGAAGAAAGGGCTGATCACGCGCGAATCCAATATGTCCCGTGCCATTCAGTTGAATGAATCGGTCCGACGCGGCAAGACCAGCCTCCCCTTTGCAGGACAGATTGCAGCAGGAACACCCGTCCTTGCGGTCGAGCAACGTGAGCATGTGGACTTTGGTGACCTCTTTGAGGATGAGGAACTCTTCTGCCTCCGCGTTCGTGGAGACTCGATGATTGAGGACCACATCACCGACGGCGACTATGCCATCATCCGCCGTCAGTCGACAGCACGCGATGGAGAGATTGTTGCCGCTTTGGTGGACGGCGAAGATGCAACTCTGAAACGCATCTATCGGGAGAATGGCCGGTTTCGTCTTGAACCTTCGAATTCGTCGATGAAACCCATTATCAGCGACAATGTCGAAGTCCTCGGCGTTCTCCAGAGCGTGATTCGACGCTATTGATGACTGCGATCGTATAGCACACGATGCCGGTACCGATTCCGGAGTGCCTGAAGGAACGTTGAGTCCGTTGTGGGGTTCAACCGGAGGTTGTCTGTATCCGGCCTCGCGTCAGCAACCATTGAAGCAATGGACTTGCCCCCATTGATTCAATTGGATTGAGTTCCTCTCCAACTTACTCGGTCGCCTGGGCAGATCCCCCCGCAGTGAGGAATCTCCGAATCGAAGAAGGCCTGAAGAGAGGCAGTTCGAGGGATTCAGCGTCGCAGGGAGCAATCATCCAGCGAACCATGCCGGGGAATCCGGTCTTGGAGAGGCAACGAGTGTGCTCCTTCTCCGTAAAGCGAACCCGTTGTCAGAAACCGCTCTGTAGAGAACCTGATCTCATTCGCAGTCGGAATGGGACGCTTCATTCAAGCATCCCAATTCACGTTGGGTGGGTTCTCGCAGTGTGCTCTCTGGAACAGGAGCGAGGCCACCAGCGAAATGGTGACGTCAGTTCAGCTCAGAGGCAAACAGACTGGGTCACATCTTGCGATCAATGGTGCCTTCATGGCGACAGACACACCTTCAATTTGTGACCAGACCAACCACTGATCAATACGCGCTCAGAGCGGTCGCAAACTCGCTTGTGATCCCGTCGCTCCAGCCATAGCCCCCATCCCCGTCCACTTCGATGCTCAACTCATCTCCATTGATCTGCAGCACAGTGACCCGATATTCGCCGACTTGAATAGTGTCACCGACAGACAATTCAATCAGATGCTCTTGCACCAGATCTCTCCGAGTGGACTGAGGAAATATTCCGGTCTCGATATGAATCATCGAGAGTTCGAAAGGACGTGTGAAGATGGGACTATAGCAATCGATCGACCTTCTCGCCAACTAAAAATTGACTTCCACAGTCAACAATTTGAACCTGCAGAATTCCCTTGCAAGACTTGACTTTTCACGAACGCTCCGATCTTCCCGCGAAGCCCTTCGCATACCAATCTTTTCACGTCATGGAGCCATCAGATTCAGGCAGACGAGTGCATCTTCGCATCGCAGGTATAAATACCCGCGCGAGAAAACTGGTGCAGTCCAGCAGGGAAACTTCATGCGCGGAACTCGACACCGTGAGACTTCATTCCATCGGTCCCGTTCGGGCTTGAGCAGCGCGAGCGTTCCCCGCTCCGCGAGGATGATCATCATTCCATCCACCAGAATCGCAGAGGCACGGCCATAGAACGGCCACGGGATCTGCTCACCCGTCTCGGCAATGATCACATTTCCTTCGGAATCCTGCCTTAGCTGAATGTCCTGCTCCCATCCAGGTGTTTCCCAAAGCAGCGCTCCTGTTTTGGCATCGACACACTGAAGCATTCCTTCGTTCTCATGGCGGCCACTGAAACCAAAGTAGCACCCCTGATGCAGGATCGCCGTTGACCAGTGAGTGGAAAGATTGCGTCGGTCCCGCCAGAGGGGAACAACACTCTGACCATCTTCAGCCACCTTAAGACAGACGCTTCCAACGCGGTAGGCCGCCCCCAACAGAATCGTGTCTCCATCAACGACAGGCTGCGCCGCATTGACAGATTCGTGAGTCCGTGAGCGAAACCAGTAGTGAAAGTTTTCTTGTCCCGTTTCCGGGTCAACGGAAACAAGACCATGTCGCATCAGACAGAGCAGGTGGTCGCGACCATGAATTGTTGCGGTCATCGGGGAAGAGTAACTGACAACCATCTCATCCCCTTCCCAACGATACTCCGATTCCCCGGGCCAGTCGGTCTTCTCTCCATCCCACGTAGACTTGCCAACGTTCTGCCAGAGAACCTTTCCTGTTTCTGCATCGAAAGCGACCAGCCCGGAATTCGGTTGCCCCCCCACAGCAACAATCAGCCGTCCTTTCCACAGCACCGGTGTCGCTCCTACTCCGAAAAAGCCCTCAGGGATGTCGAAGGATTCTTTCAGCAGAACTTCCCAGACCTTCTTCCCCGTCTCCAGTTCGAGACACAGCAGTCTCCCTTCCGCCCCGAGGGTATAACAGCGATGCTCGGTCAGAAGTGGCGTACATCGAGGTCCGTTGTTGTACCCGTATGGATCACGGAACGAGCTTGGCGACTCGTACTTCCATAGTTGTTTTCCAGTCCGTGCATGAAGGCATTCAACAATTTCATTGCGACCGATTCTGTGATGTAACACCAGCCGATGGCCGAGGACGCTGGGAGCGCTGTATCCTGTTCCAATCTCCATTTCCCAGACCACAGCAGGACCGGCTTTAGGCCACGTCTTCAACAGACCTGTCTCGGAAGACGTCCCATTCTGTCTCGGACCAAGAAAGCACGGCCAGTCCTCACCAGGAGGGATCGCTGCAGGTGACTTGCTGTCTTTGGCTGTTCTGCCTTCAGAAGCCTCGTCCCGGTTGGATACAGGAGGAAACTCGGTCCCTCCTGCCGTTAGTCCCCAGAGCGATAATGTGCAGTAGAGGATTCCGAAGATGATGGCCCGGCGAGAAACATTCGGAAGACAGAGCATGTTCACCCTCGAAGTGCAAAATCGAATCGCATTGATCCTGACAGCTGATTGCTCATCGTGCGTAAAACATCATGTTCCATCGAGATTCGTTGCTGCAACCGGACTTCACCCCCCTCTTCCGGGCACATCGAAAAGAACCCGGCGGAAGATGCCGAAAACTGGTCTTCCGGAAAAATCGCCGGTGTCATAAAAAACACTCAAGTTTCCCTTCCATGCGGTCGACTGGGCCGGTTTCTGACCGTTCGACTGTCAATTCAACAATTCCAATCGTGTCGCCCCTCCTCCGACACATTTCCCATCCTCACTACAACCCCACCATTCACTCAAACTTCCAAACCCGCACAACATCCCCTCCTGTCCTTTTTCGTTAACACACACCTTCCTCAACGAATGATCGCCCCGGTCACGGGTCGCGTTCTCAGCCTGTCTCTGGATGTTTCCCTATGTCGTCTGAACGGACGGTTCATGTTCCCGTCTTGTTACATGAGGTCCTGGAGCAGTTAGATCTGCATCCGGGCCTGACGATCGTGGATGGAACGATCGGAGCGGGCGGACACAGTCAAAAAATCCTGCAACGGATGGACCCGAGTAGTCGCCTGATTGGACTCGATCGAGACACGAGCATGCTCGCCCGGGCTGCTCAGGTCGTCGCTGGTCCACAGGTCACGCTGCGGAAGACGAGTTATGCACAACTGGGTGAAATCCTTGATGAAATGGGAATCGATCAGGTTGATCGGGTCCTGCTGGATCTTGGATTGTCATCCGATCAACTCGCCGATCCCGATCGGGGCTTCGGATTCGACACCACCGGGCCACTGGACATGCGATTTGATGTCTCCCGAGGTAAACCCGCAGCCGAATTGTTGCAGACTCTGGAAGAGTCCGAACTCGAGCGAATTTTTCGGGAGTATGGCGAAGAAACTGAATCGGCTCGTCTGGCTCAGGAAATCGTCGCTGCCCGCAAGCGACGACAACCGATCCGGACGGCGGATGAACTGAAACAATTGATCGAACGGCTGATTCCGGTCAGCCATCAGAAATCACATCCCGCAACACGTATTTTCCAGGCGCTGCGCATCGCAGTGAATCGGGAACTGGATCAACTGGAAACCTTCCTCAACGACGTTCTGCCCACCCGACTTCGACCGGGAGGCAGAGCGCTCATCATCACCTTTCATTCTCTGGAAGACCGCCTGGTCAAACAGGCGTTCCGCGAGGCGACACTATGGGACACTCTCACCCGCAAACCAATCGTCGCGACTCCTTCGGAAGTCCGCTGGAATCCTCGTTCGCGTTCCGCCAAGCTACGAGTCGCGGTCCGGAAGATGCCAACCTCCTGAACAACATGAACAGTTCAGATCCGTGGATGAACCACCAGCCCGCTTCGGTCCCTCAGCGCATTGCGCCCGCCTGGGGAATCGCCGGCATCGTCTCCCTTGTGGCTGTGATGGGGATCGTGGTCCATCAACGGTTCTCCAAAGAGGATCGAAGCTGGACTCGCTGGGAAAAGCATGAACTGACAGGAACCGTTCTGGGACAAAGCCCCGAACCGAAAACATCTACTCCCAAAGTGCCTTCAGTGCAGACTCCGGCACAGAGAAGTTCGGTCCCACCGCTCTGGTCACAAAGCGGCGCCACTCGTTCCGAATCGTCCCGCGCCCCCGTCGAACTGGCTGCCTCGGCACCTGAACAAAGCGAAGACGCCCTGCTGGATCCATTCAGCATGCCGGCAGGAGAGCCTTCCCGCCCAGCGACGATGGCCCCGCGCACACTTCCTGCCGAGAATCAAGTCTCGAAACAAAAGTCCGCATCAGTTCCTCCGCGCGAGATGACTCTCCCCGCTGGACAGGCACGTCCGATCCGTGATCCAAGCCTGACTCCGGCTCATCTGGATTTTGCCACCTCGGATCGAGGCGAAAGCGATGCTGCCACCGCTGCGAAAGGAAAACGATTCCAGCGAATCCAGCAAACCTCAGCCACGGACGGAGACACAGCGGAAGACTTCGCGGAGCCTCTTAGCTTTGGAGGACTTCAGGTCCCATCCACTCCAGAACCGACTCCCGCCTATCGTCCGACGGCTGTCGGAGCGGATTCCGGTTTCGTCCCCGTAGCGGGAGAGGTACCTGAGCAGCGGTCTCTTCCTCAATTTGAGATGCAGGCGGAGCTTCCTGAAGTGGGGAACATTCAGCCCACTCCAGCCCCCATTACGAATCGTGCGACTCCACCAATGGGAATTTCTGAACCGCAGCTCGGCAACCTGACCCCTATTGCGAATCCGCAGACGCTGCCCGAACCGTCCCAGATACCTGCGCAGGCTCCTTTGCAGGGACTCCCGTCGCTGGATGACGTCGCCTTGCCGATGAAGAACGAGCCAGCCCCGACTCCGGTCCGTGTGGAACGTCCGGCATCACCTCCCGCTTCTCCATCGACCCCTTCTGGTCAGGACCCATTCATGGGGACGCAGCAGTCAGCTCCTCTCATTGTGAATGATCCTGTTCCTTCCGCTGGGTTTGCTCCGCGTCAGCCTGCGTCGGCTTCCATTGGAACCACACCGGCGACGCAGGCTCCAGTTCTCGAGCGGGAAATTCGACCGGATGAAATCTATCAGGTCCAACCCGGAGACAACTATTGGACCATCTCCCGACGGTTCTATAGCTCCGCCCGCTTCTTCTCAGCGCTTGCGGAGTACAACAAGCATCGCATCCCATCCCCAGAGAAGATGAAGCCCGGGATGTACGTCCTTGTTCCCGATGTCGAAGTCCTGCATCAGCGATATCCCCAGCTGACGGGAGGAGGCCCCCGAGATCCTGCCGAGACAGCCCCTCCGGGATTCTTCGTCGATTCCAACGGTCAACCTTGTTATCGCGTCGGCAAAGGAGACACGCTGTCTGACATCGCCCAGGCCTACCTGGGACGGTCGTCTCGCTGGGTCCAGATTCAGGCAATGAACCGTGACAAACTGACAGACGGTCAACCCCTCAAAATTGGTATGGTTCTGAAACTTCCTGCGGACGCCAGCCAGGTCTCACTGGCTCCATCAGAGACCGATGTCCGATAGATCTTTCATCGGATTGAATCGCAGCGGATTGCGGGGCACTGTCGAACTCAGCCATCAGAACGGTTGAGTTGATTAGCCAGTCCCTTCCGCTGAGCCACCTCCATTGCCCTCGACGGATCGCCGCGTATCAGTTTACGCGGCGATTTTGAATTTTCCGGCAAGGGAAATGATTCACATCACGATAATTGTAGGGGTTCGGAAGTCCGTTCATGTTCCTCAGATTTGCTGCTGCCATTGGTCTGACGACAGCAATCGGGCTGACTGTCATCTCCATCGAGAAGCAGAATCTCTCCCTCAAACGGAAGATCTCGCTTCAGCACTACCAGCTGGAGATCTTGCGGGAACAGCGAAGCCGGTTGTTTCTGGAGACCCAGCGCCTCGGGTCCCCATTACGACTCGCGGAGGAATGGGATGAGCGCGAACAGACCAGCAGGAATTGACGAGCCCTGACTGATGGTCAACTTGGAACGAAGAATTGAGCTGATTCCTGGGACTTCCGTAAAACAGTCCAGCCCGCTCCTGCCAGTGTTGGAATGAATCCAGGCAGACTGAAATGATCGCCGTGTGGAAATTCCTTCGATCACTGCTTCTGGCGTTGCTGCGCCCCGTCCTTTCCCGTTGGATCAACCTCCCACCGGCTCAATTCCCCAAGATCACTATTCCACTGCTGCACCGGTGGTATCAACCACTTCCACCAGAGCGTCCCGCCCGCCGAATTGGCGCTGTGAACAGTGATCAACGGGAACGACTCGTCCATGTCGCATTAGGAATCGCAGCGAGCGCACTGGCCCTGCGCTTTGTTTATCTACAAGCGATCTGTCATGAGCAATACGCGCGGAGGGCATTGCGCCAGCAGGTCAGTGAAGAACCGATTCTGGCTCGGCCCGGCGACATCCTCGATCGCCACGGCCGACTTCTCGCAACAACAATATCTGTCCCGAGCCTGTATGTCTGTCCGGCTCGAATCGAAGACCACGAGAAGATCAGTTCACAACTGGCCAAAGCACTGCAACTTGATCAGGACGAGCTCCTGAATCTTCTTCAACGTCATGCCAAAAAGCAGTTTCTCTGGATCAAGCGGAGGCTGTCAGACGATCAGGCGCAGGCTGTTCGTGATCTGAATCTTCCGGAACGAGTCTACGGGTTTCGACGGGAATTTCAGCGACACTACCCGCAGGGACCACTGGCTGCACATATTCTGGGCTTTCGCGACATCGACGGTCTCGGAAGAGGCGGAATCGAAGAGGCACTGCACGAGCGGATTACGGGGAACGATGGGGTCCGCAGGTTCGTTCGAGATGCACGGGGGTACGTGCTGGATGTTCTTGAAGAGGTGACACAACCGCCAGTCGATGGTGAAACAATCACACTGACGATTGATGTGCTGCTGCAACTGCACGTGGAACACGAGTTGGACGAACTCATGAAGCAGCATCAGCCTATTAGTGCGTGCGCGATCGTCATACAACCACAGACGGGCGAAGTTCTTGCTATGGCCAGCCGACCGGCATTCGATCCTAATCATCCCGAAAAGGCGTCCCCGGAGGCATGGAAGAACATGGCAATTTCCTCCGTGTTTGAACCCGGTTCGACATTCAAACCGATGGTTGTTGCCTGGGGCCTTGATCGGGGAGTCATTGACCGGAACGACTCCTTCCACTGTGAAGAGGGAGCCTATCGGATGGGGCGTCGTGTGCTGCACGACCACCACCCGTATGGACTGCTGTCGCTGACGGATGTCCTTGTGAAATCGAGCAATATCGGCATGGCCAAGATTGGCGAGCGGCTTGGGAATGAAGAACTGTTCGCCATGGCCAAGGAGTTCGGATTTGGTCGAAAGACGGGAATTGAACTTCCGGGAGAACTATCGGGGATTCTTCATCCCCTGTCACGATGGAACAGCTATTCCACCGGCTCCATTCCCATGGGACAGGAAATTGCAGCGACGCCTCTGCAGGTGATCACCGCACATGCCACGCTGGCCAATCATGGACTTCGAATCACTCCGCATCTGGTACTGGCAAGTGATTCTCATAGCAGGTTCTCTGTTTCGATGATGCGCTCACAGGTGGTGAGTGCGGAGACTTCAGACTGGCTGATTCGTGGTCCGCTGGTCGATGTCGTCCGTAGAGGGACCGCCCGACGTGCCAGCCTCTCGAATGTGGAGGTCTTCGGGAAAACGGGAACGGCACAGAAACTCGCTACAGACGGAAAAGGGTACTCATCCACTCGCAATATGAGTTCTTTTGTAGGAGGAGCCCCCGCCCACGATCCTCAGCTACTGGTCCTCGTGAGTGTCGATGAACCAACAGGAGCGGAGCAGTTTGGAGGGAGTGTCGCCGGCCCGTATGTTGCCGCGATTCTCCAGCATGGGCTGACCATCCTGAAAGAGAATCGTACCGGTCTTCCTGCAACACGCTGGACAGACAATAGGCTGAATGGAGAACCGAATCGGTCCTTTCGCTGATACGCCAACAGATGACGCTCTTACAAAAAACAGGCATGCCCGGCGAGCGTAAAGAAAGTGGCATCCATGCCTGTATCCATCCCTGGTTGACCGAGTGTGGGGCTCGGGAGTGTTGAGTGACTTTCTCGCGGTTCGCCGGGCATGCAGGAACCCGGTTGTGGGATTGCAGGATGATGAGGACATTCCTTGTCCTGGTCGCAGATGCGACATGACATCATGTGACAGAAAGAGTGTTGCTGACATTCTGGAATCAACCTGAAAGCTGCCGGAAGAGTTCGCCGAACTCCGGCATTTCTGCTTTCAGGTGCTCAATCCAGGCTTTGGGGTTCCAGATCTCGACGCAAATCACCGCGCCGACAACCATCACGTCCCCCCCCTTCTCCACATCCAGAAATTCCCGGAATCCCTCGGGAATCAACAGGCGAGAGCGATTTGCCAGACTGACCTCAACAGATCGGGTCGAAAGAAGCCGGCCGAGCCGTTGGACGTCGGTCCATCTCTGTTCCATACGTCCGGCGCGGATCTTTTCGCGGATCAACGAAACACCGTCGTTCATCCGCTGACGCCAGTCGCCTGCTTTCCACAGGCTGAGACATCCGTACCGTTCCTTCGCGAGGATGGTCTCACCGGCATCGTCCGTAACCCCAAGAGCAAATTCATTGGGGAGAGTCAGTCGAAATCGATCATCCAGAGATCGCCGAAATTCACCAGTCAGAAATGATTGTGGTGCTTCGGGCATGGACCTTTCCGGACGATCAGGGCTCAGTTCAATGCAACAATTCTACTGGGTGCATTTCCCACATTCAAACGTTTTCAAAGAGCAGTTTTGGGCGTGTTTCCCACGGATCGAGATATTACCCGGACAAATGTCGGGGTCAATCCGTTTGAGCAGATTTTGACGGATTTCGGGGAAGTTTTTCGGTTCGCGCGCAACACGATTCTCAAGTCGATGTCGTCACCACTGAGGACTGACCACAACAGAATTGGATGCCACCTCTCAGCGACCACCCCATGTCGTGGAACCGGGACGCGAAGGGAACAGCCGGTTCGCGGGGCTCAACGTCGGAAGAGACCAGACGGAGCCACAGAACGTGTGCCGACGGACAGAGAATGAGTCAGAGACGAAGACAGACACGCCTCGGCCTCAGAGGCGCGTCGCGGTCTCTTTTTTCACCATCACACTTTTGATCACCAATAGAATGCCATCCGATTGTGAGAAGCGATCGAAAAGAAGTCGTTCATTCCACCCTTTGCGCCTCACCGTCTCCGCGCCTCTGCGTTGAATTCTCTCCTCCCGATCGAGAACCGTTCCCCAGTGCGGAATTGGCTCCTCTCAGAGGTGCCAAGCAACCCAGCGTCATTTGAGCTGATAGAGCGGGCCGAACTTGCTCTTCAAATGATTCAGAAGCGGGATGGACGACAGCGGCCGTCCGGTCACGCGCTGAACGAGTTCGGTGGCAGGGTAACGCTTGCCATGGACATGAATGTTGGCGCGGAGCCATTCCTTCAGTGGAGCAAACTCTCCTTTTCGAAACATTGCTGACAGGTCTCCGAGGTCGCTGGCGGCTTTTTCGAAGAACTGGCTCGCGTACATGTTTCCAAGAGAGTATGTGGGGAAGTAGCCGACGAGTCCCGCGCTCCAGTGGACATCCTGCAGACATCCCAGTGCATCGCTGGGGGGTGTCATTCCAAAGTACTTTGAGAACAGCTCGTTCCAGGCCCCCGGGAGATCCCCAACGGCGATGTCTCCGCCAATCATCGCCTGTTCGAGTTCAAAGCGGAGCATGATGTGCAGGTTGTAGGTCACTTCATCCGCTTCAACGCGAATCCAGCTCGGGCGGACATCATTGATCACCTGATAGAACTGCTCCAGCGGGACCGAACCGAGAGCCTCGGGGAACATTCCCTGCGTTCGCGGATAAAAATATTCCCAGAACGCCCGACTCCGGCCAACGAGATTCTCCCACATCCGCGACTGGGACTCATGAATCCCGAGCGAACAGGCCTCTCCGCACGCCAGACCAAACTGCTCGGCCACCAGCCCCTGTTCGTAGATTCCATGCCCCGACTCGTGCAGCGTTCCGAAGAACGAACCTGAAAAATGATGTTCGTTGTATCGCGTTGTCATCCGGCAGTCGCCGGGACCAATTCCGGAACAGAACGGATGGGCTGCAATATCCAGTCGTCCTGCCTGAAAGTCGAAGCCGATCTCCCGGGCCCCCATCAGACTCAGTTCCTTCTGTGCCTCGACCGGGTATGTCCGCTCCAGAATGGAAACATCGGGCTTGATCCCGGAGGACTGAATGGCGGAGACCAGCGAGACCAGCTCTGTCCTCAGAGGAGAAAACGCATCCTGAATTTCAGCCGTTGTTGCCCCGGGTTCGTAGTCATCCAGAAGCGCATCATACCGGAGCCCGGTGGGGCTCCCCAGCGCGTCAGCCTCTTCCCGCTTTAGCTGAATCACCTTCTCCAGCCACGGCTGAAACGACGAAAACTGATCCTTCTTGCGCGCATCGACCCACGCCTGCTGAGAAAGCGTGGTCACTCGGGACAGTTCTTCCACGAGTGGTTTGGGGAGCTTGCGGGCACGTTCGTAGTTCCGCCGGGCGTCACGGACATTGGCTGCGGGAATCGAGTCGTCGCCGCCCAAGGCCTCGGAGTCATTGAGTTGATCGAGCAATTCCCCAATTTCCGGCGCAGTCGCCCAGTCGTGAGCCTGTCCGGCCAGCAGTGCGAGTTGATCCGCCCGCAACTCAGCTCCCAGCGGGGGAAGATTGGTCTGCTCATCCCAGCTCAGCAAAGCCCCACAGGAGCGCAGCAATGCCAATTTCTTCAATCGTTCGGTCAGGGTCAGATACGCTTCGGGCAGCTGGCTCATGCGGACGTGTCTTCGCTGAGGATGAATGAAAGGGAGTCTTGGGAACCCGGTGGATTATAGTGATCCGTTCCGGAGATGGTACCTGCATTTCGGGGGAGCATTTCCGAACCAGATCAGGAAGGCAGCCTCACTCATTACCCCAAACTTATCCGCACTGACCGCCCCGGTTTTTCCCAGTCCTCCGAGTTGTGTCAGGCGGGTCGGACTGGACCGGAATCGGGTCACACAGCTCGACTCCTTTGTCGGATTCCTGCAAATCCACAATCTCCGTTGATCCAACGCTGTTTTTTCCGAACAGGGACTCGCAAGAGAGTGTCATAACCGGAACGGGTGTTTCAAAAAATGGTTGCAAGCTCGATACTCGCCTGACAGCGAGCGTCATTCTCGATTAAAATCAGTCAGTCTTTGCGCGTCGCTTTGCTCACAATGGTCTTCATTCGCCAGGGTTTTTCGGATGTCCAGCTGGATTCATCGTCTCCCCGTGCAGGATGGTTCCCCCATGCTGGGGAAGGTCCGGCTCATCCGTGAATTGGGCCGCGGGGGGATGGGCGTTGTCTATGCCGGATGGAATACAATTCTCGACATCCCCGTCGCGGTGAAGCTGCTTCTGCATGGTTCCTCGACCGGATCGCAGGCCACCTCCCGGTTTCTTCAGGAAGCCCGTATCTGCGCTGCGATTGACGAACCGGGACTGGTTCGGGTCTTCGATTTTGACGAAATCCATGATGCCGCCTATCTGGTCATGGAGTACGTCCCCGGTCGAAACCTTGATGAAGTGGTCTCTACAACAGGCCCGATGTCGGAATCGGAAGTACTCAGTCTTCTGAGGGACCTGGCGGTCACCTTGATCGCTCTCCACCGGAACAATGTCGTTCATCGAGACATCAAACCATCGAACCTCCTGTTGCGTGCCGATGATGGTCGCATCAAGGTGACTGATCTTGGAATCGCCAAGGTCAATAACGATGAAAATGCAGCGGTCCTTGCAGGGACCCCCTCCTTTATGAGTCCTGAGCAGTTCCGTGACCCGCAGAAGGTCGGGCCAGCTTCCGACTTCTTTTCGCTGGGGGGAACGGCATTTCATCTGTTGACGGGGGAACGCCCGTTTGATGGCGGCTCCCTTTCAGAAACGATGCGGGCCATCTGCGATCATCCCTTGCCGCTGGAACCGTTGAAGCGGAAGGGGGTCAGTGAGTGCACCATTCAACTCCTTCAGGATCTGACGAAGAAGTCCTTCGAAGAACGGATTTCAACCGGACGTCAGCTGTTGAGCCGTCTGCCGGCGACTTCCGTCCCTTTCCGAAGCAATACGCTCGCTGCTGCTGTGCCGCAACATCGAATTCGGAAGGACGATCCCTCGAACCTGCTGGACCAGTCGACGTCCGAGGGGGTGAGTCGCGGAACTATTGTGTCTGCGGAGAGTTCGACGCAGTTTGTTGCACGCACCGCCCGCTCGCTGCTGATCTGTGAGTGTCTGCAGAACGATTTCAGCGCGCCGATTCCAGCGGGTCAGTCCCCTCCGAACAAGCTGCATGTCGGGCGAGATGAGGCATTGCGTATTGTGGGTGCGGACCCGGCTCAGGGACCGCTTGTTCGGGCA
>CALLWY010000311.1 GCA_938015865.1 uncultured Planctomicrobium sp. | reverse complement strand
CGGGACTGCTACGCTGGGGACAATCTTTGCAGCCCAACTCCACCATCACCTTGAGACGTTGCTTCCGGTGGGGGAGTCTGCTGCGCTGCAGATCACCCGAATCAGTCCGAAAATGCTGGAGAGTCTTCCGCCTGAGGTTCACAGCCTCTTTCTTCAAGCGTTTACGCACTCATTCAGCACGGTGTTCATTGTGGCGACATGCGTGGCCGCGGGAGGGTTTCTTCTGGCGTGGCTGATTCCCGTACACACGCTTCGTCAGTCCATCGCCCACGTTACCCGCACTCATATTGGTGAAGAGGTGGGTGAGACCTTCGATATGCCAGCGCCGGAGGACTCGATTGCAAGTCCTCCCGAAAATTCCGAGCGGGGCTCGGACGCGTAAGGAGGAGACATTGTACGGAAACCCTCCGCATGTGGAGGGTTTTCGACGTTTTGATGGTCACTCTGCCGGAATTGGATGCAGATCAGGAATGGGGCCTTCCGGACCATTTGCTGCGTTTGAATAGATCAGCTGAATCGGAACAGTTCCGCTCCCATCTGAGAGAGGAACCTCCTTAATCACTTCGCTGATGATGACGGCATCGAGCAGGGGAGCATCTCCAACTTCTTCACCATCATCTGAAGTCCATCCGAGTTTGGAGGAGATTTCCGGATTTTTCGGGTCACGGATGACATCTTCGACGTCAGGATTCGTGCGGACTTCCTGCAACTGATGATAGAGCGTGGCGACGGTGTTTTTCCACCCTTCGGGAAACGCTGCAATTCCGTTTTTGAACCCATCGGGGCGCTGTTCGGAGAATGCAGAGACGGTGTAGTACAGCGTTTCATTGCCAATATGAATTGACCCGTGATATCCACCAAGTCCATTTCGCGAATTGACCTCAGGAAGCTCCTCCCCTGATGCGGGATCTCCCCCGTTTTCTGCAAGGGTGGGACGATCGCTGTCGGTCAGGATGGTTCCCGGCGGGCAGATGAAATTGAACACGGTGACATTCAGGTCAAAGTCGGCCAGCTTTCCTTCCTGATACAGGTGTTCCAGAAAAATGTGGACATCCCCTCGGGAGACTTGCTGCGGGACAGGTCCTGTCAACGGGTGGGATGGGTGGACGGTGGTCGTGACTGGTTGGTTATCGAAATATTGACGAACAACGTTGTTGAGCTGTTCATCGTTCATTGCTGCTGCCAGAGCCCGGTCGATTTCCGCGACATCAGACATGTTCCAGCCCTCTTCTCCGCTGATATACAGATTGACATAAGCCAGATCGCGGAGCACTTTCCCCCCGCGGTAACGGAGCTTCTTTCGGGATTCTTTCGAGCCTGAGTCGACTGCAGGAAGATCGGCTTGTGCTGTCACCGGAGGGAGGCCGGCAAACGGATCGTCAGCCGTCTCTCCTGCAATGACCGGTTTGGCGAATGCATCGTCCTCCTGAGTGCGAGCAGCTTCCGACGCTGCAAACGCTGCTGCTGTTGTCAGAGAGGCTTCTTCCCGTGTGACTCGCTCTGCAGGGGAGCCGGGACGGGTCGCGACGCTCAGGTGGCGATGACGTCCCCGACCTCGTGAGTCCGCTGTATGAAACATCGGATTGGGATTGCGTGGAATCGCGCTCAATGCATTGCTGCTGGGGGTGGGCATTGGCCAGGGAGTCCAGTTCCCATTGGGTCTGGCAGGGGTGTCCCCCGGCAGATTGCCTGCTGCCATTGAGGGAATGGGTCTGGCTGTGGTTGATGGAACCGGGGAGGGCTGTGGAAACGCTAGTGGAGCTGAGGGGGGGGGAGAGGAGGATTGGGGAACGGGCGGTGTGTGTGGATGGGGATGGTTGTGAACGTGCGACGGGCTTTTGGATGTAACCGATGCTGCTGATTCAGGTGTGGAAGTCATCGGCACCGGTGTGAGTGATGCCGTTGCGGGATAGGGAGAGGAGGGGGGAAGGGGGCTGGTGGCAGGAATCGGCATCCCCGGATGAGCGGGAATGCTTGGAAGTCCTGCGTTCATCGGAACTGGATTCAGGGCCACGGCGCCATTGGGAGCCGCTGTGACAGCGGGTTGGGGGGCAAATGACACCGCCGTTCCGGAAGGGACCGACATCGCGGTAGGGGGAAGAGACGGTGTGGTCGCGAAGGTCGGAGAGGTTCCGGTCGGGCTGTAGTACCCCCCAGTCTGGTAGTACGAGGGCATACAGCCTGTGAATGCGCTGGCGAAAAACAGGGCGATTCCGAGCGGGGAGAGAGCATGTTGACGATAGGGCATGTCTTGGACTCCAGCCTGGCACCGCATCAGGAGGGGAAAAGGGGATTGACTGCGGGGCAGCTTCGTTCAGCCGGGGACTTCTGGCTGATGACGCTGCGATGTGTCGAAGGATGTGTCCTTGTGCGATCGGTCAGGACCATTCGCAACGAGCATCCTTCACGTTCACTGAGTGGCTGCTTCGTTGGAGCGCTCAGGGACGTTTGCAGTACCGATCAGGAATGGCAAACATGTACGATATCTCGACCGGCAGGAATAGCCGATTTTGTTTTTGGAGATCGGCAGAATCTGCAGATTGAAAAGTTTGCAAAGCGGAGTCGCGATTTTGTTCGCATCGCAACCAATGCGAATGACATCTGTTGCATTTTGAGGCAAGTTAGCTCCCGAACTCTTCCCTTGTCATTGATTAGATCGAGAGGTTTCCTGATGCGCTCGTTGATGTCTGTGATGGCAATGAGCTTCGTTCTCGCCTGTGGCGGAAACTCCCTCTTCGCGGATGAAGTCATTTGCCTGGCAGGGACCGGGGTCAAGGGGAACTGCCCGGACGGGAGCCTGGCAAAAGAGTCTCCGATTGGAGAGCCGTATGGACTGGTCATTGGTCCAGACGGGGGGCTGTATGTCTGTGAAATCGCCAATCATCTGATTCGCCGCATCGATCTCCAGACCGGCAAGACCAAAGTGGTTGCCGGCTCAGGGGTGAAGGGATACGCCGGGGATGGAGGGCAGGCAACCGCTGCACAAATGAATGAACCCTACGAGGTTCGATTCGACTCGAAAGGGAACCTGATCACCGTCGAGATGAAAAATGCGGTGATTCGGAAGGTCGATATGACATCCGGGGTGATCACCACCATCGCCGGGACAGGGACACCGGGCTATTCCGGGGATGGGGGACCAGCTACGAAAGCCCAGCTTAATCAGCCGCACGCAATCACACTCGATGAGAATGACAATATTTATCTGTGTGACATCCGAAATGGGCGCGTCCGGAAAATCGACGCTCAGACAGGAACGATCGAGACGTTGATCGGCGGAGGAAGCCGGCCACTCGAACCGAAGACCGTCGGATTTGAGGACCTGCAGGTCAAAGGTCCCCGAGCGCTGGATGTGGCGGGGAAGGATGCGTTTGTCCTCGCCTTGCGCGAAGGAAACGCGATTTACCGGATCGACCTCAACGACTCCACTTTGACCCTTCTGGCTGGCACCGGAAAGAGTGGCTACAGCGGAAAAAGCCTCCCCGGTCCTCAAGCTCCATTGTCAGGGCCGAAGGGAATCGCCATGGCCCCCAACGGGGACATCTATTTCGCTGACACGGAAAGTCACACGATCCGGGTGATCCGTGCGAAAAACGGCCATGTTGAAACCGTCGTGGGGGATGGGAAACGGGGGGATGGACCGGATGGGGACTCGCCGCTCAGCTGCCGCCTCAACCGCCCGCACGGAATCTGCGTCGATGCAGAAGGGAACGTCTACATCGGCGACAGCGAAAATCACCGGGTTCGGATGCTGAAAGTCGCCCAATAACGGCTGACGGTTCACTGCAGCCTGTCGCAGCGATCCGGGAAAAAGAACTGGCCCAACTCCCGACGGTGTGATTCACCCAAAGGGAGTGGGCCTTTTTTGTTGCGTTGAACAAGTCTCCGACGGAGATTGTCTCAATCAGACGGAAATGCGAGAGACAGGACTTGAACCTGCACGGGTTGCCCCACTGGAACCTAAATCCAGCGCGTCTGCCAGTTTCGCCACTCTCGCGGACCAGTCAAATGACTGGAATTTCCAGGTCTCCTGACAGGGGAATCTGCTGATCTCCCATCGGGATCTTTTGAAACGGTGTCGTTTCAGAGAAACCCAAGTATCTTGACAACTCCGTGGACTTTCAAGCCGGTCATTCATGAATCAGCACGACGGGGGACGAATTCTGCCTTCTGAGCACACAAGCCTGTTGATGTGATTATGAAGATGATGGCAAGTGCGGCCGGATCGCACTGAGAAACTCGCGAAGTTGGGAACAACATATTTCATTTCGTCCGGAATCCATTTACACTGTGACCGCGCCCGCTTGTCCCATCCGTCTTCGAGGTTGTTCCCCCCTGAGATGCAGTCTGAAGCAATGGTTTCGTGCTGGCGCACTTGCGCGTCGCGACCGGGCTGCCCGCCGGGGAAAGAGATTTTTCTCCTATGGTTTCGACACACCACTTTGGGTCTTACCAGACTGAAGGCTTCTTTGACGAGCTTTTCGATGAAAAAGGGCAGCCACGGCCGGGGAGCCAGCTTCTTATAGAGAAAATCAACTCCCTTCCTCCCGGAGAGTTGAAGCGGCGGCAGGAGGAGATCGAACGGGCCCTGCTGCGGATGGGGATCACCTTCGCTGTCTATGGAGATCAGGCCGGGACGGAGAAGATTTTCCCATTCGACATCATCCCCCGTATTATTGAGCCCTTCGAATGGAGCCATATCGAAGCGGGATTGAAGCAGCGCATCATGGCGCTGAACCTGTTCATCAATGATATCTATCACGAACAGGAGATCGTCAAGGAGGAGATCGTCCCAAGGACACTACTGGAGAAGGCTTCGTCCTACCGGGAAGTCTGTCGGGGACTGAATCCCCCTAAAGGGATCTGGTGTCACATTACCGGGACTGACCTGATTCGTCACAGCGACGGGGCCATCTATGTGCTGGAGGACAATCTGCGCTGTCCCAGCGGTGTCTCGTATGTCTTGCAGAACAGACTGGTGATGAAGCGGACATTTCCGCATGTCTTCGCCCAGTCGAAGATACGTCCCGTCATTGATTACCCGAGCCGGTTGTATGAAACGCTGGCCTATCTCGCTCCAGAGCATATCAGCGATCCGACGATCGTTGTCCTGACTCCGGGGATTTACAATTCGGCCTACTATGAACACTCCTTCCTGGCCCAGCAGATGGGGGTGGAGCTGGTCGAAGGACGGGATCTGGTTGTCAAGGACGGGTTTGTCTATATGCGGACAACCGATGGTTTCCAGCGGGTCGATGTCATTTACCGCCGCATCGACGATGATTTTCTCGATCCCGAAGCCTTTCGGAAGGACTCCCTTCTGGGGGTTCCCGGGCTAATGGATGTGTATCGGCGTGGTCGCGTGGCTCTCGCCAACGCACCTGGAACAGGCGTGGCGGATGACAAGGTGATTTATGCCTTCGTCCCAGAGATGATCCGCTTCTACCTGAATGAGGAACCGATCCTTCCGAACGTTCCAACGTACATCTGCGAACGTCCTGATGATCGGAAGTACGTTCTGGAACATCTAGATGAGCTGGTGGTGAAGGCAGCGAATGAAGCTGGCGGTTATGGAATGCTCGTGGGGCCACACTCGACGAAGGAACAGCAGGCGGAGTTCGCCCGGAAGATTCAGGAGAACCCGCGAAACTACATCGCGCAGCCGACGCTGTCCCTCTCTCGCGTCCCGACAATGGTCGACGACCATTTCGAGGGGCGCCATGTCGATTTGCGTCCGTATATTCTTTACGGAGAAAGCGTCTGGGTGTTGCCGGGAGGACTGACCCGCGTGGCGCTGCGAAAGGGGTCGCTTGTCGTGAACTCCTCTCAGGGGGGAGGGAGCAAGGATACCTGGGTTGTTGCCCGGTCCGACAGCGAGATGAACCAGTCTGAGAAAGAGCTTTGATTTGAATCGTCGGTTTCTTCGGTTGTGCTCGCTGGGGAAGAAGTGCCGAAATCCTTTTACTTCAGACGAATGCTTTCTGATTTGTTTGTGATCGTGAAATGAAAATCTCCAGTCACGCTTCGGAGAAAAACAGCAGGCGATCACAAACAGTCAAATTTGACGTTACTTTGTCCTTTTAATTAATCCGGGTTCCATGCTAAGTCGAGTCGCAGAGACAATCTACTGGATGGCGCGTTATGTCGAACGGGCAGAGAATCTTTCCCGGTTTATCGACGTTTCCCTGAATCTGATTCTGGATCAGCCAGAAACTGCGGATCAGCAGTGGGAGCCTCTCATCTTCGCGACAGGGGATCACGCCCTGTTCAAAGAACGCTATGGAGAGCCGACCGCCGATAATGTGATTCAGTTTCTGGTCTTTGACCGGGAGTACGGGAACTCTGTGATTTCATCACTGGTGATTGCGAGAGAAAATGCCCGAACGGTCAGGGAAGCGCTTTCATCAGAGTCGTGGGAACAGCTGAACTCCTTTTATCATTATGTTCGAGACACTGCTAGCTGCCCGCGCGACCAGTTAGACCTGGCGGAGTTCTTTATAAAACTCAAGGAATATAGCCATTTATTTAACGGGACTCTCGATTCCACGATGTCTCATGATAAAGGGTGGCATTTTGCCAACCTCGGTCGGTTGCTGGAGCGGGCTGATAAAACCAGTCGTATTCTGGATGTGAAATATTTTACTCTGCTGCCAAGCGTTCAGGATGTCGGGACGACGACAGACGATCTCCAGTGGTCGGCAGTGCTTCGATCGGTCAGTGCATTCGAAATGTACCGGAAACGGTATCATGCGATTACTGTTCACCGTGTCGTGCAGTTCCTGACGCTGGATGAAACCTTTCCGCGATCCATTCGCTTCTGCATCGATCACGCGGATCATTCGCTGCACCAAATTGTCGGATCACCTTCGGGCTCCTATCGGAACCTTGCCGAGCAGCGGCTCGGGCGTCTGAAGGCGGAGCTGGCTTATACCGATGTCGATACCGTGATCAATCAGGGACTGCACGAGTTTATTGACGATCTTCAGGTCAAATTGAATCAGATTGGCGATGCGATTCACGAGACATTCTTTGCCATGCGTCCTCTCGATAGTGTGCATCCTCAGTCGCAGAGCCAGTAGTCATGCAAAAGCCCGCATTCAGCCTGAATGCGGAAGATTCTCAGTTGAGCCGGGCGTTCAGGTTATCATCGACAAGCCGCTTTCTGACTGTTTGTCTTGTGTTCTGATCTTCAATTGATTTGACCTCCGTGAAGGACAAAGTGCATGGCCATTCGCGTCGCTCTTCATCACAAGACGACCTACCAATATGACCGTATGGTTTCTCTGGGGCCGCAGATTGTCCGGTTGCGTCCGGCTCCTCATTGCCGCACCCCCGTCCAGTCGTACTCCCTGAAAGTTCGACCGGAAAAGCACTTCATTAACTGGCAGCAGGACCCCTTCGGTAACTTTCTTGCCCGATTCGTCTTTCCGGAGAAGACACGGGAATTTTCGGTCGAGGTGGATCTGATCGCCGACATGACAGTGATTAATCCCTTCGATTTCTTTATCGAGGATTCTGCAAAGGACTTTCCATTTCAGTATGAGGACTGGCTGGTTCGCGAGCTGCGGCCATTTCTGGAGACGAGTCCCGGAGGACCGGAGTTTCAGCAGTGGATGGACAGCATCGATCGGTCTCCACAGGGGACGATCCCGTTTCTGGTGAACCTGAATCAGTTGGTGTCGCAGAAGATTCGCTATCTGATTCGTTTGGAGCCGGGGGTTCAGAGTCCTGAAGAGACGTTGAAGCTGGGATCAGGATCGTGTCGGGATTCAGCCTGGCTGCTGGTGCAGACGCTGCGTCATCTGGGACTGGCAGCCCGTTTTGTGTCGGGATATCTCATTCAGCTCGCTCCGGATGTGAAGGCGCTGGATGGACCATCCGGGACCGAGGTCGATTTCACGGATCTTCATGCCTGGACGGAGGTGTATCTTCCCGGCGCGGGCTGGATTGGACTCGATGCCACTTCGGGGCTGTTGGCCGGGGAAGGACATCTGCCACTGGCCTGCACTCCTGATCCCCAGTCAGCCGCTCCGATCACGGGGGGAGTCGATCCCTGCGAAGTGGACTTCAACTTCGAAATGAAGGTGACTCGCATTCATGAAGACCCGCGTGTCACCAAGCCATACACAGAATCCGAGTGGAAACAGATTGAAACACTCGGGCACGAGGTAGATCGTCGGCTTCGTGAAGGGGACGTCCGACTCACGATGGGAGGGGAGCCAACCTTTGTCTCGATCGACGACATGGAAAGTGCCGAGTGGAATACGGCTGCGGTCGGCCCTCACAAACGACGTTTGTCCGAAGTGCTGATCAAGCGTCTCCGAAAACGGTTCGCTCCGGGGGGCCTGTTGCATTATGGACAGGGGAAGTGGTATCCGGGGGAATCGCTTCCCCGCTGGTCATTGGCCTGTTATTGGCGAAAAGATGGCGTTCCGATCTGGGAAGATCCGGATCTGATCGCCGATGTTCATCAGGAATCAAATTATCAGGCGGACGATGCGCGGATATTCATTCACCATCTCGCCCGGAGGATCGGTGTCAGCCAGCGTTATATTGCTCCGGCGTTCGAAGATGTCGCCTGGTACATGGTCAAAGAACAGCGGCTCCCGGTGAACGTCGATCCGACCGATCCAAAGTTGAAGGACCCGGAAGAACGGGCACGAATGGCCCGGGTTTTTGAACGGGGGCTTAACGAGCCCATCGGTTTTGTTTTGCCCATTCGACGCCAGTGGTGGCAGGCGAAGCCACGATGGATCAGTGGACAGTGGCCGACCCGGTCCGGGAAACTCTTTCTTCTTCCGGGGGATTCCCCCATTGGTCTCCGGCTCCCGCTCGACAGTCTCCCCTGGATTCCTGAGAACCAGATCCCGCAACAATATCCGCGGGACCCCATGGAGCCGGTGGAACCATTGCCACAGCCAAAATACCGGCAGCTCTCGGTTGATCATCGTCGCGAGGTGCAGCGTTCAGAGATTTCTGAACAGACCCTTCATCTCTGGGAAGAGGCTGGCATTGAAGATGAAGAGGACTCTCACGACGAGGCCCCTCCCGGGTCAGTCCGCACGGCTCTGTGTGTCGAGGCACGAGCAGGGAAACTGTATGTCTTCATGCCCCCGGTGGAGGTACTGGAGGACTATCTTGATCTGATCTCCGCAATTGAGAGAACATGCCGGGAACTCGATATGCGGGTCGTGGTCGAGGGATATCATCCCCCGCACGACAGCCGGATCAATGTGATCAAGGTCACTCCTGACCCCGGAGTGATTGAGGTCAATATTCATCCCGCCGAATCGTGGGACGAACTGGTCGAGACAACAACCTCGCTTTATGAAGAGGCGCGGCAGACCCGGCTCGGGACCGAGAAGTTCGACGTAGATGGAAAGCACACCGGCACTGGCGGGGGGAATCATGTTGTCCTGGGTGGGGCGACGCCGGCGGAGAGTCCGTTTCTGCGACGCCCGGACCTTCTGAAGAGCCTGATCGCCTTCTGGAACAATCACCCGTCTCTGTCCTACCTCTTCAGCGGGCGATTCATCGGACCAACAAGTCAGGCGCCCCGTGTCGATGAGGGGCGACGCGATGCCCTGTACGAACTGAATCTGGCATTTTCATTGGTTCCTCCGCGAGGGGAGCCGTGTCCCCCGTGGCTGGTCGATCGCATCTTCCGCAATCTCTTGGTCGACATCACCGGGAACACTCATCGCGCAGAATTCTGTATCGACAAACTCTATTCACCTGACAGCAGCACGGGACGGCTTGGATTGCTGGAATTTCGCGGGTTCGAGATGCCCCCGCATGCTCAGATGAGCCTGACGCAACAACTGCTTCTCAGGGCGTGCGTTGCAGCCTTCTGGGAGCGTCCTTATGACGCCCCGCTGGTCGATTGGGGGACGGCGCTCCATGACCGATTCATGCTCCCGCATTTTCTCTGGGAGGATTTCGGGGAAGTTCTGGACGAATTGAACCGGCGTGGGTTCACGTTCGACCGGCGGTGGTTCGCTCCTCACTATGAATTCCGTTTTCCCCTTTTCGGAAGAACGGTTCTGCAGGGAATTCAACTGGAGCTGCGTTCTGCCATTGAACCCTGGTATGTGCTCGGAGAAGAACCGGCCGGAGGGGGAACGGTCCGCTACGTCGATTCGTCGGTCGAGCGGATGCAGGTCAAGGTGACGGGAATGACATCAGAGCGGTTCGTCGTCACTGCCAATGGGCGACGTCTGCCACTCACCCCAACCGGAATCCCGGGGGAGTTTGTCGCTGGACTGCGATATCGGGCGTGGTGGCCTCCCAGCTGCCTGCATCCTACGATACCATTACATACTCCATTGACATTCGATCTGCTGGATTTGTGGGCGAATCGGTCAATGGGCGGGTGCATGTATCATGTTGCCCACCCCGGAGGGGTGAATTATGCCACATTCCCCATCAATAGTTACGAAGCGGAAGCCCGTCGCGTAAACCGTTTTGTGGAAATGGGACATACTCCCGGAGAAATTCCGGTTCCTCCAGTCGAAATCAATCCGAGCTTTCCGTTCACACTCGATCTCCGCCGTCCCGTCACACCTGCATGAACTCGTCAACGACTCAAGTGAGCCCAGCGGCGTCGCTCCTGGGGGATTATCGCCCCCTTCCGAACGTCTACGACGAAGCTGTTGATCACACTGGCAATGTGCGGGAGAGCTGGAAGCCGTTCATTCAAAGCCTCTCGGAGATGGGTGCCGCGGATTTACAGCGGCGGCTGGAACAGGCCCAGCGACAAATCCTTCGGGATGGATTCACATTCAATCCTTATGAGGCAGGGCCGGCAGGGGCCCGCCCGTGGGTTCTGGATGCCATTCCGTTATTGATTCAGGAGCAGGAATGGAACACTATTGAAGCAGGCTTGAGCCAGCGAGCCCGCCTGCTGGACCTGATTCTCAAGGATCTGTTTGGTCCGAAACTTTTGTTGAAGGATCAACATCTCCCCCCCGCAGCGTTCTTCGGGCACCCCTCCTACTACCCCTCATATCAGGGGCTGACAACGGGGGAGTATGGTTTTCTTCACCTGTATGCTGCGGATCTCGCCCGTTCGCCCGATGGAGCGTGGTGGGTCGTGGGGGACCGGTCACGAGCCCCTTTTGGACTCGGATACGTTCTGGAAAACCGGATCGTGACGTCACGCATGCTGCCGACACAGTTCCGGCAATGCAATGTCCAGCGGCTTGCTTCGTTTTTCATCGCTCTCAAGGAGTCGTTGCGAATTCGGGCGCCGCGCTTCAAGGACAATCCCCGCGTCGTCATCTGGACACAGGGACCACAAAGCAAAGCCTATTTTGAAGATGCCTATCTGGCCCGCTATCTCGGCTATCATCTGGTCGAAGGGGGGGATCTGGCGGTTCGCGAGAACCGTGTGATGCTCAAGACGCTGGGGGGACTCCTCCCGGTCGAAGTGATTCTGCGTCGTCTGGAAGATGATGACTGCGATCCGGTCGAACTTCGGAGCGACTCTGCATTTGGAGTGGCGGGATTGCTCGAGGTTCTTCGATCAGGCAATCTTGCCATTGCCAATTCGCTCGGAAGCCGACTGGTGGAGTCACCGTTGTTTATGGCGTTTCTTCCGAGTTTGTGTCAGGTCCTGCTCGGAGAAGACTTGAAAATGCCCTCCGTGGCGACCTGGTGGTGCGGGGAGAAGAAGGAGTGTCAGTACGTCCTTGATCATCTGGATGAGCTGATCATCCGCCATGCCTATCGGGTGGCTGATGTCCCGCCGCTTCGACCCGAACTGATGACCCGTCAGGAAAAGCAGGAACTACGCGCCCGGATCAAGGCGAATCCCTGTGATTATGTTGGTCAGGAAACTGTCATTCGTTCGACATCGCCCGTCTGGTTGCCGCAGGGGATGAAACCGTGGTCACTGGCAGTGCGGAGTTTTCTGGTTCGCAGTGGAGATGATTATCTGGCTCTCCCCGGGGGGCTGGCACGTGTCGCCAGCGAACCCCACCTGCTGGAGAAATCGACCAACGGCGAGCGAAGTCAGGATGTCTGGATTCTGGCCGATAAGCCGATCGAAGAGGTCTCTCTTCTGTCACCCCCCGGTCAGCTGGTCCGATTACGGCGAAGTGGGGCAGAACTCCCGAGTCGTGTGGCGGACAATCTGTTCTGGCTTGGTCGCAATGTGGAACGGGCGGAAGGATCGGCGCGACTTCTGCGCTCCGTTCTTGTTTCGGTGACCGGAGAAAATGAATCCGGTCCGGAGATTCGTGCATTGCTGAGGGCACTGGCGGAACAGGGACAAATCGATCCGGATTATGCGATTCCCGGGCTGGATGAGTCGTTGCCGTCCATCGAACAGATGCTTCCCGTTGTCATCAATGACACAACTCGACCCAGAAGTCTGCGGACCACCATTCTGGAATGCGGTCGTCTGATTTCCATTGTCCGTGACCGCATGTCTCTTGATGCCTGGCGGATCATCCACCGCATTGAAGAGGCGAGCAGCCGGATTTCAGCGGAAGTTCCAGAAGTGCTCGAGTTCCTCGACCGGCTGATTCTGGATCTGGTCGCGTTCTCCGGACTTGCTGCAGAAAGCATGACCCGGACGCAGGGATGGCGTTTTCTCGATCTGGGGCGGCGAATCGAACGGGCCTGGCAGTCCAGCATGTTGTTGCGATCCACTCTGACCGGAGTCGCAGAAGAGGAGCAGCAGGTTCTCGAAGCGGTTCTCCAGACCGCTGACAGCATCATGACGTACCGATCCCGATATCTGGCCAATATTCAGATGGCCCCTGTGCTTGACCTGCTTCTGACGGATGAAACCAATCCGCGATCGATTGCGTATCAGCTTGTGGGGATTGTGAATCATGTCAATGACCTTCCCCGGAGTGAACAGCAGGCGGTCCTGAATCCGGAACAGAAACTGGCGCTCTCGCTTTTGAACTCGGTTCGACTGGCGGATGTGTATGAACTCAGTCTGGAGACGAGCCATGATGAGCGGGCCTCTCTGGACCGGTTACTCAAACGTCTTGTGGATCAGCTCCCCCGGCTCTCGGATGCCATCTCGGGACGGTTTCTGATCCATGCGGGGCTGCCGCGTCACTTTGCTTCTGCAGTGGAGCGGCCCCAATGAAGTACAAAATTACACACACAACGAATTATCAATACTCCGCTCCGGTCCGGGTCTGTCACAACTATGTGATGCTCACTCCGCGCGAAGAGTTTCCGGTCGATGTCCTGACTTATCGACTGGTCATTCGGCCGACTCCCCAAGTGGCCGGGCGCAGGAAGGACTCCTTTGGAAATATCGTTCACAGCTTT
>CALLWY010000310.1 GCA_938015865.1 uncultured Planctomicrobium sp. | reverse complement strand
CGGGGCTGCCGGAATCAGTCCCTGAATTGCAGTCGACTCCTTTTTCGGCATTGGTCCAAGAATCTTCTCGATTTCCTTGGCGATGCTGGTGTTGTTGCTGTTTCCATGCAGCCCCCCAAGTTGAACGGTCAGGACCTTTCCTTCCCGATCCAGAAGCAACATGGTGGGGAACATGTTGATGCCAAATTTATCCGCGATGCTGGGAGGATTCCCTTCGGGTGACTCTTCTTCAAAGAGCTGCACCCAGGGGACCTTTCGCTCAGTGACAAATTTCGCCAGAGCATCACGGTCGGTATCGGCACTGACACCGACCACTTCGAGTCCCTTGTCATGGTAGAATTGATAGAGTTCCTGAAGCTCGGGGAGTTCCATCACACAGGGGCCACACCAGGTGGCCCAGAAATCGACGAGCACAACCTTCCCACGGTATTCCTTTACATCAAATGCTTTTCCTGTCAGCGTGGTTCCGGTGATATCTGCCACCTTTCCGGGGAGCTCAAGCCGGTTGAGCGTCCTGTCAATGGAAGCGATCAATGATTTGAGGCGTTCATCTTCACGGGACGCCAGCGCTTCAGAAATCTTTCGATAGGTCGGGCCGGCATTGGTGGAACCGGTTCGCTCCAGCAGCATTCCGATATCCATCGCGACATCGACCGCGAGTTGAAGCTGCTCATCATCCCCCTTGGGAGTATTCTTGAGCATCGCGACAACTTCATCGATGAAGCCCTGCTGCGTTGCTGCGTCAGCGGTGATGAACGCCTCCAGCCGAGCCTGCATCTGAGCACGTGCAACCAGAGACTTCACTCCCGGACGCGAACTCTCTGACAACTCCTTCATGTAAGCAGCCTTCCGCGCGGCAGCAGTCTTGTCGCCAACTTCCTCGAGAATGGCCAGAACCTGAAACCGCAACTGAGCGACATTGGCGTACAGTGCATCCCCGATCGGACGGGACAGAATCTCAACGACCGCACGGTCAAACTTATTGAAGTGATCGATTTCCGCCTGTCCTTCATCAGGAGGGGGAAGCTGGGTAATACGAGTCAGAAACAAATGGAGAGCCTGTTCATCGTTGCCGGACGGGACTGCAAATGGATCTGCAGCCGGAGCATCAGGAGCGGTCTTTAGCGCTTGCCCGGATGCTGGGGGTTGCTGTGCCGAAGCATCCATCTTCAGAGAGCAGTAAAGGGCAATGGTGGCGAGCGCACCGAGCGTGAACAGGTAAGACGATTTTCGCAGCATGGAATTCTTCCAGGGAGGGAGCCCGCATTGCGGACTGTGATTTGGATGTGCAGTCGTGTTCGAGGAATTAACGAACGCGAGCGCTGACATTGAACAGGAGAGGTTGAAGCGATTGGCTCGCTACGTATTCCCTGCACGTCGGCACCATCGACGCAACAAGTCAATTTTGATGTGAATCCATCATATGCGGAGAACTTCGCTCTGAACAGACGACGGACCACTCACGCGGAAAACTCGGAGCAAATTCCGCCGTTGTCCCGGAACGTTGATTTGCTGCAAATGACAACACCCGTCATTTTGACGGATTTCCGGGGAGACGATTGGGCGAATGAATGACCCCTCATTTTGGCTCACTCCCGTTCGACAACAAAAAAACTCCGCCTCCTGCGAAACGCGAGAGGCGGAGTCTGATTGATCAGGAACCGAACTCGCCAGAATTTCTGGCGACGTTGGTGGTCGCATCGTCGTGAGCTCGGCAGAGATTCCCCAGTGAAACTGGAAGGATCATCAGGTCCGGTTTGCAAGCCGATGCGATCGGCAGATCAGATTAGAAGGTCAGGTAAGCATCGATTCCGAAGATCCCGCCTTCATCCACAGGAACGCCGGCCGCGTTGGTCGGAGATCCCCACTGATAACGGATTTCAGGACGAATGGTCAGGTTGGCCATTGGCTTGACGTTCAGACCACCGGTGATTTCATAGATCGATTCCCCGTTGGCTTTCCACCATTCAGCACGACCCCCGACTCCGATCTGGTCATTGAACCAGTAGAAGAGGTACTGGTTGATGCCGATTGTGTGGTAATGCCCAGTTCCGGCACCAGCATCGCCATTCACGCTCACGAGGTCACTCTGGAAGACATACTCGAGCTTGTCAGTAATGTTCCAGTCGGCAACGATACTGTGAGAGTATCCATCACCGATGAATCCCAGGTCCCCTGCGGTCAGAATGTAGGTCACGGTCAGATCGTCAGTGATTCCGACGCTGGCCCCACCCAGGAAGCTGCTTCCGCCGCCCCACTGATTGAAACCGGTATCCCATCCGAGGGTCCATCCCCCGTACAGCGTCACATTGTCGCTGGCGTTGTAGGTGGCGACTGCACCGGTGTGGGTGAACGCTTCACTGTTGTACATCGTGAAGGCATGGCTGTAGAAGAAGTTACCGGGAGCACCGACCACTTCGTATCCGAGCAGCGTGTAGAAGTGACCGATCTTCACAGACAGGTCGCCGGCAGCCACTTCAGCATACAACTGAGGAAGTGCCCAGCCGTAGATTCCGTGGTCCCAGCCATTGAGGTAATCGTAGGTTCCCGGAGGATTTCCGAATGCCTGCGTATCGTCAGCGTCGGTACCGTACATCAGGTCGATACGCCCCCCGAAGTCGATTCCTTTGCTGCCATCAGCAACTTTCTCGATGAACAGCCAGGACTGATTATTCACAAACCGATTGGGATTGCTGTTGAACATCCCGGTGCTTCGGTTTGTGTATCCCCACTGGGTCCATCCCCCGATGTCCCAACCGGAATCGGCAGCGAAGAGGGCATTCCCCAGATCCCATGCCTCGTCTGATCCAAAGAGGTAACCGCTTCCGCACCCGACGGTGTCGCAGTCACCAGCAATCGTTCCGTCACAGATGACAGAACATTCATTATGTCCAATCTGTTGAATGAGAGGCTGTTCCGTCGCTCCAAAGATTGCATCAGCTCGCTCGACGTACTGATTTTCCTGCGCGTAAGTCGCAGAGGCAGCGCCGAGCATAGTCGCCAGGGAAAGCAACCAGTTTCTCGTCTTGAGTTTTCGCATTGTCAGTTCACTCCAGGAACCTTGTGGGGCCGGAATTGCAAGGGCGCTCCGCAATTCCATCAAATCTGAAAGATCTCCAACCTGCCTTCGCGGTCGACTCCACCGCCGGTCTACTCATTCGAATCGGCAGAAACTGCTGCTTTCGATGCAAACCGGAAAACGGGCGCAACTGCAGGAACCTTTCCGTCGGGTTAAATCGGAATCGCCCTTCCAGCGTGATTCAGAATTCATTGATTGGCTGTGCGATCCTCACGTCGCTTGCCTTTTTCCAGAAATTTCCGACATTTTTCTCATGATCGCTCGCCTGACAGGAGCAAGTCGTTCCCGATAGAATGCAATCCGCAAGGAGTCCGACTGGTTTTGTGGACAACCGTCCACCCCGAAAAGGAAACATGAGCATGCAGGGAGGTTGCCCCAACGTGTCCCAAAGATTCGCCGCTGCGGTCGCCCTGATTGGAATCTGGAGCGCTGTGACACTTTTCAGCTGCAAACCCAATCCCCCGCAGGAGAATTCCAGAACCTCCGGCACACCATCCTCAGCCTCCAGAGACACCGCGAGCCCGGACGTCACTCCTCCCATCCTTGCCGACTGGGAAACACCCCGGGCTGCCATTGTCTTTACCGGCGATATTCACGGCTATATGGAGCCTTGTGGCTGTGCCGAGAACCAGTCCGGCGGCTTTGCCCGGCGAGGTGGACTGCTGAAGGTTTTAAGGGAAGAGAAGAAATGGCCGACAACCGCCCTCGACGTCGGTGGCTCACTCAATGAGGCCCGCATCACCTACCCGCAGACAAAAATCAAGTTTGCGGTGATGCTGAAGGGGCTGAACAAAATGGGCTATCAGGGACAGGCTCTCGGACGTGAAGAACTGATGCTCGGAGCCCAGGACCTGTACACGCAATACACACAGGATGCTTCTGAACCTGATTTCCATGTTCCATTCCTGAGCGCCAATACAACCATCTTCGGAACAAAAGAACTGGGAACTCCCAGCGAGACAAAGGTCTTCGAAGTGGGCGACCTGAAAGTGGGGGTTACTTCGGTCGTCGGAAAATCAAACCGGGATGAACTCGAACTTGCCGGGGTGACGCGCGACCCGAATGAGTTGTTGATTCAGGAGGCCAGAGAAGTCCTTCCTGCAGCTCTGGAAAAACTGAAAGCCGAATCCCCCGACCTTCTGGTGCTCCTTTCAGCCGGGACCATTGAGGAATCCAAGGCGCTGGCCCAGGAATTCCCCGATTTCAACATCGTCGTCACATCCGGGAGCGTGGAAGACCCCAAGTCCGATGCGGTTTACATCGGAAAAACGCTCCTTGTGCAGGTGGGGAAGAAAGGGAAGAACGCAGCGGTTGTCGGAGTCTATCCGGACAACCAGTTCAAGTACGCTGTGCTCGCACTGACGAAAGATCAGTTCCCTGAAGACCCTGCCATGCATGAGCTGATGGCCGATTATCAGAACCGGCTGCGTGAAAACTGGGCCGAACTCTCAGCACAGCGGATCGCTGACCCGGACGGACGGCAGTTTATCGGGGCGGAGTCCTGCAAGGAGTGCCATACATACGCATATGGAGTCTGGTCAGAAAGCAAACATGCTCACGCACTCGACAGCCTTGTGAAGGGGCGTCCTGGTACAGAGCAGAGCTGGGTCAACCGGACATGGGACCCCGAATGTCTGGCATGCCACACCACCGGATGGGAGCCGCAGAAGGCACTTCGTTATCAGAGCGGATTCGTCGATCTGGAGACCACTCCACACCTGGCAGGCCAGCAGTGCGAAAACTGCCACGGTCCCGGTTCAGTTCATGCGTCTCTTGAAAAGGAATGGAAGCGGGGGACTCCAGTCTCACCGGAGATGAAGGATGCCCGTGATGCCATGAGGCTGACGCTGACCCGTGCGAAGTCTGAAGTCTGTCTTCGCTGTCATGACGGTGACAATAGTCCTAACTTCGACTTCGACAAATACTGGCCGAAGGTCAATCACACAGGCCGGAAGGACTGAACGGGACGTAAGCGACTCCGATCAGGCCCCAATGTTCTGCATCCCACGGGGCCTGATCGCTGCGATTGCGGTTTCGAGAAGGAGTGCCCCCAGCCCGGCTGCCAGCAGCCATCGCCACCATTGCTGACGGGACTCCAGCTCCCTGTTCATCAGTTGCCGCTGCTCCTGCGCCCGTTGCCATGCTGCCCTTTCGGGGAACGGATTCTGTTCCAGAGGAACCCCCATTGAAGCGAGCAGCTCCATCGGAAATTGGTCTGTTCGAGACTCCTCAGCAGGGATGTTCACCGCAATCTGGATCGCATCCTCGGTGTCGACACCTTCTCTCGTGGATGCAAACCGGTAGATCCCCGGTTTCTCAAGTATCGTTTCTTCTTCAGCCTGATGAGACGACACCGTCCCCTTCAGCTGCATCCAGACAACATCTCCTGACAAACCAAACTCCCGCAGGGAAATCATCTCCCCAACGTTCATCATCCGTTGCTCCCCCCGTGATGGAACGATCTCTTCCAGAAGTCTGTTCATCAGCGGGACAAACTTGCTCCAGACCGCCAGATCACTGTCGCTTCGATTCCATCCAGAGGCGAAGAGAATGACCCGCCCCTCTCCAACTCGTACCTCAGCGATGACGGGACATCCATCTTCCAGTTCGGCCAGAGTGGTCAACCGGGGAATCCGACGGAACTCCTCGGAGGAGAAATCGCGATACTTCCAGAACTTCAGTTTTGTGAAGTCAGAAAACCGGGGATCGTCGAAGATTTTCATCACCGGATGATCCAGATCGACACTCCCCAGCATGGCATAGCTGGTGGGGGTCACATCTCGGACCGGTCCTTCAGGCTGATCGATTAACTGGAAGAAACCAGCCCCCTGCCGGGCATTTCTGGCCACAAAGATCACCTGTCTCCCAGACTGCACCTCCTCATTGAGCGTGCGCAGCTGATCCTCGGCCAACTCCCCTCCAACAATCACAAGATCCGGGATGACACCCTCCGGGATGTTCAGACCGTTGCTGATAGTGATGGTCCGGGAAGCACTGTCCGGGAAGAGAGGCCGGAGGAAAAAGCGAAGCCCTTCCGGACTCTCCGGCTCATCGTCATCACCCAGGTACTGAATGTGAATCTGCTGAACACTGCGGGAAACCAGATAGCGGACGTTATCAAAATCAACATCATCCCCTGTCAGTTCCAGAACGGTTTGCGACTCGCCTTCCGAAACAGGCGGAGCCATCACGATCCGACTCTGCCCGGGCGCAACGTAGATGGACTGATTGGCTGTTCCTGAATCATTTGAAGCATCGGATTCTGCCCGGGCAGGCTTCCATGACAGAAGGAACGTTTCTTTAACAGAGGAAGGGTTGTTAACGATACGGACCCGCAAACCATCCTGCTGTCGCCTCGCATCTCCCAGCACCTGAAGTGATGCGTTCGACTCCCCTGCATTAGAGACATTAACGACCCGGACGGTAATATCCTCTGGCCATGTCACCCCCTGCAGCACATCCCAGTTCCCTCCGCTCTGCAGATCAGAAATCAGAATGATTCGTCGAGTGATGTTCCCCTCGTCCTGATCCCCCTGCAATCGTTCGAGGGCATCTGCCATAGCGGCTCCCCCCTTCGTCCCGCTCCACCCTGCCCCCTGGTCCTTCAGCTGGTCGAGGATAAGGGATGTCCGTCGGGCAGCCGGGGTCGCCCCCCATTGGTCAAATTCCATCAGCGAAACACTGTTCTGATCAAACACGCGAACAGAGACCTGGTCGTTCGCTTCCAAAGAATTCAGTATCGACTCCACCTGTTGAAGTGCGCGTTCCCAATAACCGGGTCGCTGCATGCTGGCAGAACGATCGACAAGAAGAAGGATTCGCTGACGAACCGACTGAGTGGGAGCATCCGCGTGGGCACTCTCGCGGAGAAACGGGCGAGCAAATGCAATCGCCAAAAGACAGATCGCGAGCGCCCGGATCAACAGCAGGAGCCAGTCATTGATTCGGCTCCGTCGTGTCATACGAGGAGGAGATGGAGTCAGAAACTGGACACTGCTGAACAGGAAGCGTCCTTGGGGAGTCCGGCGGATCATGTGAAAGAGGATGGGGAGTGTGATCGCCAATCCCGCCAGAAGATAAAACGGTGCGAGAAAGCTCATTCCCTCTCTCCGCTGGCCCTGACTGCAACGCAATACCGTTGATCCGCAACGCTATCGTGACCGCCGACAAACGAAATTGCCAGTCACATCCCGATCACCCTCCTTCACGGTCCTCGGAAACCGTTTTTTGTATCCCCCCGGAAGAAAAGCGCGCTTACCGCGCCAGCTGAAGTTTACACCTCCCTAGATTCGATTGTAGCGATCATAGCAAATTTACTGATTGTATCGATTTTTCCACATTCGGCACGCTGAGTGCATTCTCTCGCGACAGCCCACGCATGCATCGGGTTCTCTGAAGGATGGTCGTCTGCAGCGAGCATCCCTCAAACACAATCAAAAACCACAACAAAAGTCCACAAATACTTCGGAGATCTGAAATGACTCTCATCAAGAACCTGTTGAACGACGAAGCTGGCTTCGTCGTTTCTTCAGAACTGGTCCTGATTTCGACCATCGCCGTCATCGGCCTGATCGCTGGCCTGTCCACCCTCCGTGACGGTGTTGTTCAGGAACTGGCAGACGTTTCTGGAGCCATTGGAAACATCAGCCAGAGTTACAGCTACAATTCGGTTCAAGGCCACAGCGGAGCGACCAACGGATCGCTCTTCCAGGATACACTCGACTTCTGCGAAGCACCTAACAACAACGGTGACACTTTGGCTCCATCCTGCTTGAACTTCACCGGACTTCCAGGTGGCTATGAAGCGTCTGGCGTTGCTACCCCAAGCAACCCATAATGCTCGCTCCAGCATCAACACCGCAACATGCTTGCCGTGTTAAGCTGATCTGAAATTCCCGTCCGGACACCATTCGTGCCCGGGCGGGGGTTTTTTCAGCGTAAAACACAAACAAGATGGATGGTCGCTCAGGAATACATGACAGACACCTCCGCCATCCAATTGCGCTCCCATACACATTGAACCAGCGAAGCATCCGCTCCACAGGAAGCGCCCTCCGGGAATTCCAATGAAACACAGACCGCCAATCCGCGAAAGCCTCTTTCAGGATGAGCTCGGCACCGTCGACATCATGGCGTACGTTGCGCTGATCACGCTGGTGGCGATTGGAATGATTACCGGCCTGGCCACATTACGGGATGGGATCGCCCAGGAATACACCGATCTCGGCTGGGCACTGATGAGCTTGGACCAGTCTTATAAATACACGGTCCCTGGACAAAACGGACCAGTGACGGTCACCCACGGAACACCAGGCGCCGGTCATACAGGAGGTGTCCCTAACGGATTGTCAGATACTTCTGATGGGCAAGCTCCACATGGAATGAATTTGACGCTCGCAGGAGGCAATGAAGCGGCCCTGGTTCCGTCAACAACCACGGTGACAATCACTCGCCCCGGCCACAACACACCCGGCCTCCCTGCTCAACCAGCTGGAGGATCTGAAACCGATCCGCTTCCGTAACATTACTGGGCTTCGGGGAACGGAACCTGAATGACTGGAAGGCTCTCCTCGTCAACATCCAGCCCCCGCCCTGAACTGACAACGTCTCTCAAAACCGCAACTGACTGGCGGAGCGATCACTCAGAAAATGCTTGTGCGTCAGTCATGAACTGACCCGTGCCCGACACCGCGAACTGGCACACAATCTGCATCACTAGATCAAGGCGACGTGCAGGGCACTCACATTTCACACCATGGGAATGTTTTAATCGTCTCGCATTCAAGGAATCCATGCTGATGTCCAAGGGTAATTCGGGCAGTTTAACCATTGCGATTTTTGCACTGTTGATCGGACTGGGAGGGGCATTTGTGGTCCGCCAGCAGATGAGCCGACCGAATGAACTTCCTCCTTTGCCCGTCGCCAACCGGCAAAATCAGACGTTCTATGTCCCAGTTGCCGCAGTCGAACTCCCTAAAGGACACACGTTAACGCTCGGAGACATTGCGATCCTCCAGTTTACACCCGAGGAACTCGCCAAGTCTCCCTATGCAGGGAAAGCGTTCCTGGGGGACACCAGCCAACTGGTCGGACGGACCTTGCAGATCGCCGTTGAGAAAGGGGAAACCTTCGTTCCCGATCAGCTCTATCCCGAAGGAATGGGTCCGGGAATTGCCGACCTGCTGCAACCGGGTTATCGCGCCGTCACTGTCCCAATCGAGGGGGTGGGGGCTCTGGTTGGATTCGCCCGTCCTGGCTCGATGGTGGACGTTCTCTTCCGGGCAAAAGCAGAAGGCGAACGCCCCGAACAGACTCTGACCCTTCTGGAGCGGATTCAGGTTCTGGCGATCAATACCAACATTCAGCCGGACAGCCGCGTCGAGGTTGAAGAGAAAGGAACTGTCACACTTGCGGTCACCCCTCCGCAGGCAAAGGTCCTCAAGGTGGTCGAGGGACGTGGAGAATTAAGTCTTGCCCTCCGCAATCCGGCCGACACGTTTCAGTATTCTCCACTCGACCTGACTGATGTCGATCCACGAATCGGCCAGGTCAGCTATCACGATCGGGCACTGGCACGCCACGCGACCGACAGCAAGTCCAGCCGGGATGCCGACAATCTGGATACATTGCTGGCTGATGGAAGCGAGCGGGTCACTCTCAACGACCTGCTGGGCATTGAACGTCCCCGTCCCAAGAAGGAGATGGAAGTCTTCAAGGCAGGGGCGAAAGAGGTCCTCGCATTCGAATACGACGAAGACACACCCCTCCAGATGCTCGATCGGTCGGGGCGAATTCGAGTTCCCATTGCACATGATCTCCCCAATGCTCAATCCCGCGGACTTGGAAACGCAGAACCAGTCTCCTATCCGAACTCATCCGCAGTCACAACGAACTGAGGACAGCTCCCTCTTTTGCAGACCTCATTCAGATCCTGCCTCTTTTCTTCAACATACCTAGCGCGATTGGACGGAAATGAGTTCCATTCGTTCACGAACACTGATGGTTGATCCAGAAACACGGATCGACGACATCGACGCTGATGAACTGTCCTACCAGCAACTCAAGGTTCGGATACACGAACGCCTGGTTGATTCCCTCGACCTGTCGATGCTGGCTCACATCCCGCAGGACGAACTGGCAGAGGAAGTTCGAGTCGTCGCTGCCGATGTCATTGCTGAAGAAGAGCCGCGATTGAGCCCCTCGGTCCGTGACCGCCTTCTTGATGAACTGTTTGATGAGGTCTTTGGACTGGGACCAATCGAACCTCTGATGCAGGACGACACGGTCTCAGACATTCTGGTCAACCACCCGCACGAGATTTACGTCGAACGTCGCGGGCGGCTTGAACCGACCAACGTCCTGTTTGCGGACGAGGCTCATCTGATGCGGATTATTCATCGAGTCGTCTCCCGGGTGGGACGCCGCATCGATGAAGTGAGCCCGATGGTCGATGCCCGTCTCCCGGATGGGTCCCGCGTCAATGCGATCATCCCTCCCCTTGCTCTGGATGGCCCGACGCTATCCATCCGTCGGTTCGGCAAGAACCCGCTTCAGATCGAAGACCTGATTGAAAGCAACTCGATTCACAATGACTTTGTCGAGTTTCTGGCGGCTGCAGTCGACTGCCGGGTCAGTTTTCTGGTCTCGGGTGGAACGGGGGCCGGAAAAACGACAATGCTCAATGCAATGACGAAGTTCATTCCGGCTGATGAACGTCTGGTCACAATTGAAGACTCTGCCGAACTTCAGTTGCAGCATCGTCACGTTGTCAGACTGGAGACCCGTCCCCCCAATAACGAAGGAGTCGGAGAGATCACTCCCCGGGCTCTGGTCCGAAACAGCTTGCGCATGCGACCTGATCGGATCATCGTGGGGGAAGTTCGTGGCGCGGAAGCACTCGACATGCTTCAGGCGATGAACACGGGACATGAGGGCTCGCTGACCACGATTCACGCGAATGATACCCGCGATGCGCTCGCGCGACTGGAAATGATGGTCGCCATGAGTGGATTCGAACTCCCTGTCCCGGTTGTCCGTCAATATATCGCAGCAGGAATCTCTCTTGTCGTTCACCTCTCCCGGCTCAAGGGAGGAGTCCGTCGGGTCATGCAGGTCTCCGAAATTGTGGGGGTGAAAGAAGGAGGCTTTCATCTGGAAGACATTTGCGGCTTCGAGCAGACCGGCGTAGACGAGCTGGGAATTGCCCAGGGAGAGTTTTACTTCACCGGATACCGGCCCATGTGTCTGAATCGATTCCGGGCCGCAGGAATCCGCCTGCCAGACGAACTCTTCGACAAGCGGCGTCTCCCGGTTCGCCGGTAATTGATAGCCACTGCATCCAAGATATTCATTCCTCCTTCCCTGACATCCATCACCTCTATGTTGACCGCGGACACCTATACCGTCATTGCCTTCGGGTCCACGACTCTTGTGTCGCTGGGGGCCATGACGGCAATTCGTGAGATCTTCGGGCGGAAACATCAGGCGGATGGTTCAGGAAGAGCCCGCGCCAGCCTGCGACGCACACCGACGGTCTTTGATGAAACTCCTGCTGTCGGATTTTTTCGGCAGATCGATCAGAAGTTCGAACAGCTGGTCCTTGAAACAGGTCTCGAATGGACCCCGATCACTGCTTTTCAATGGACCGTCATTGCCGGAATCGTCAGTGGAGGATTGACACTTCTGATCTCAGGAGAGCCACTTGCGGGAATCGCCGGAGCGATCGGGGGGATGCTGGCCCTCCTCCTGTGTCTCGTCCTCCTGCGGGCAAGGCGACTTGCTCTCATCCGTGATCAGCTTCCGCAGGTACTGGACATGCTGGCACGCGGAACGCGCGCTGGTCAAAGCACCGAACAGGCGATGAGTCTTGTTGCTGAAGAAGCGGGAGGAATTCTTGGAAAAGAGTTTCAGCGCTGCGTTCAGGAATTGCAAATGGGCCGTTCGATGGATCGCGTGTTGATGTCACTCTCGTCGCGTGTCCGCATTGTTGATATCCGAATTCTGACAACAACCCTGATTGTTCAGCGACGTTCCGGAGGGCACCTTTCCGAGACACTGGAACGCATGGCGATGGTCGTTCGTGATCGACTCACCGCAGCCCGTCAGATGAAAGCCAGCACGGGGGCCGGAAGGATGTCCACCATGATCGTTGCTGGAATTGCTCCGCTCGCAACGATCGCCATTTCGATGTTGCACCGTGAACATTTCAGGCTGCTGTTTGAGGACAGTCTGGGACGAGTTCTTCTGGTCACAGGAATCATCCTCGAAATCGTTGGTCTGGTCTGGGTCTGCCTCCTTCTTCGCCAGGAGAGATAACGAGTTCACCTGAGTCAGACAAATTCCCTGAGACAGTTCCAGCCGCAGCGATCAGGTTAGACAGATATGCCGTTCGACAGCGTAACGATCATCGCATTTACGATCACATTCCTGACCGTGTACCTGTCAGGGACGACTTTGATTCGGGCGCGATCGCGCGTGCGAAACATCAATGATGTTCACAGGCGGATCAAGTCGGAACGCCCCAGCTGGTTTCGTCGATCAGTTGCGGGAGCCATTCCGATGTTCCCCGGAGAGCAGGAGGCACTCGAGCAGGATCTTCGACGAGCCGGGTATTACAGCCCCTATGCCGGGATTGAATATCTGGCAGCCCGCAATCTGATCGTCGTCATGTTTCTGATCGTCGGGGGGATCGCTGCGGTTGCAGCAGACCCACGGACCAAACTTCCCCAGCTGATTCTCATTGCCTGTGGAACGGCAGCTCTGATCGGATACATCTGCCCACGGCTGCTGTTGTACCGGCAGGCTTCCCGACGACTCAATCGCATTCAGAAAGGTCTTCCGGATGCACTGGACATCATTCGAATGTGCCTGTCAGGTGGTCTCCCGATGAGACAAGCGCTTGAGCGAGTCGCTGCAGAAGTGGAATACTTCCATCCGGACATTGCCGTTGAACTGGAAGTGGTCCGCCGACATGCGGAAGCCGACACGATGCAGAAAGCCCTGAAAGAGTTTGCCCGGCGAATGAATGCACCGGACGTGAACGCACTGGCATCGCTGGTTTCACAAACAGAACGAACCGGGACTCAAGTAGCCAATGCGGTCATGGACTTTGCCGATGGGATCAGGCGTCAATACCGCCAGCGTGCAGAAGAACGGGCCAACAAGACAGCGGTCAAGTTACTCTTCCCTGTTGTATTGTGCCTCTCCCCC
>CALLWY010000309.1 GCA_938015865.1 uncultured Planctomicrobium sp. | reverse complement strand
CGGTAAAAATGCTGTGATGGAGCGACAAGAGACCGCGACACTCCCCTAGACAGGGGCCAAGTCATTCTCTGCGTCCCCGCGTCTTTCCGCCTCTGCGTTCTCTTTATCAGTCGTCGATGGATTGCCCGGTGGCTTTAAAAGGAGGCAAATTCGCACTCGGGAACGCTTCTCGATAGGGAAAAGAGAATTCATCGCAGAGACGCGAAGACGGTGAGACGCAAAGGGAGAAAGAGCCATCTCTTTTTCGAACGCATCTGACGAACTCATGCGTTCGAGCGGTAAAAATGCTGTGATGGAGCGACAAGAGACCGCGACACTCCCCTAGACAGGGCCAAGAATGAGCTGAATCCGATTTCGTCCCGCCGCCCCACCCGGGAGCACCGTGATGATTCTTCAGCGACTCAATCCAGACTGACCGTCAGACCGTCATAAGCGAGCTGGACATGGTCAGGGAGCCGGACGTTGGTTGCCTCATACGGGAGAGAGTGTGAAATGTGAGTCAGGAATGCCTGTCTGGGCCGACACCGCTCAACCACGTCAAGGGCTTGAGCAACAGTGAAATGTGTGGGGTGCGGTTCATCCCGGATCGCCCCAAGAATGAGGACATCGAGGTTCTCAAGCAACGGCCAGCTGGTTTCTGGAATCTCGCTCACGTCCGTACAAAAGGCCACGTTCTGAATACGAAACCCCAAGACGGGAAGGCGGCCATGCAGCAGACGGATCGGTTGAATCGTGAGTCCCGCGAGCTCAAAAGGGGACTCGTCGATACGATGAAAAGTCAGCCGTGGGCGGGAGTGAAGCGAGTCAGTGTCTTCGGCGAACGCATAAGCGAACGTCCTGCGGAGCGTTTTTTCAACCGCTTCTTCGCAGTAGAGCGGTATGGCCTGTTTCTGTCGAAAACAAAAGCTGCGGAGATCATCGAGGCCCATTATGTGATCAGCGTGGGCATGCGTGTAAACGACGCCGGAAATGTGATGGACTCGAGCCCGCACCATCTGCTGCCGCAGTTCTGGACCGGTATCAATCAGAAAGCCTGATTCTCCGTTTCGGACGTAGACTCCCGAACGGAGTCGTGAGTCACGCGGATCGGGTGAGGTGCAGACCGCACAGTCACATGCGATCATCGGGACTCCCATGCTGGTCCCAGTTCCGGTGAGTGTGAGGCTCCTGACAAGCCCTTTCAGATCTTCATTGAAAGAATCAATCGCCATCGTCGTCGATCAGTTCCGAAACCCCATCCGCAGAGACAAAGAGCAGCCGATCCGTCAGCGGATGATCCGTTTGTGTAAAATCCTCAGCGACACGCTGCCGTATCCGTTCAATCATGGTCGGCATTCGTGCGCTGACTGCCACGAAAAAGTCTCTCCCGGGGACACCGATCACAAGGTCCCCTGCAGCCAGTTGCCGCATATGCTGAACGAAGGACTCGCACAGCAGCCGCGAGGCATTAAACGCATCAGCGCTCTGCGGCATAATCATCGCTGCCGGGCCGTCCCCTTGTGCGATCACTCCGAGTTCAATCGGGGTTCGTTCGATATGGGATTCCAGATTCTCCAGCGCGATTTCATGGAGTTCTTCGAGTGATAGCCCCCATTCTTCGACCAGATCCTGTCGGAGATACCAGTAAGTCGATTCCTCATCGACGACATAGAGAATGACCAGTCCAGCGACCCAGGGAATTCCGCAGGTCTCCGGCAGATGTTCCTTCCAGCTCTGCTCGCTGTAAAGCATTGGCATCAACTGGTCGCGAACCTGTTCGAGAGACGGAGCGATTTTCTCCTGACTCTCCGAATTCATCCTGACTGCGGTCGACAGAATCGGGAGAACAATCTCTTCAAACTCCTCCGGAGAACGGACGTAACTCCGATAGAAATTGGCGAGATTCAGCTGCACGCTGGAGACCTTCAGGTGAAAGTCCTCCTGTAGCTCGATGTCAATTTGCGGGTACTG
This sequence comes from uncultured Planctomicrobium sp., assembly GCA_938015865.1. Classification (GTDB taxonomy): domain Bacteria; phylum Planctomycetota; class Planctomycetia; order Planctomycetales; family Planctomycetaceae; genus Planctomicrobium. Next base: position 77,070 of record CALLWY010000309.1, on the reverse strand, counting down.
CTTCCGGGCAAGCACGAGAACCCGCTGGGCGAAGACCTCGGGAGGATCGGCCGGGACATCGGGAAGTTCCAGATAATTCAGAATCATCCGGGTCATCGATTCCAGATCCGGGTCGCGGGGACCATCGTGGATCAACGTCACAACCAGTCTCAGTTGGGGACGTTGAAGCTGCCACATGGTCCACGCACGCCAGCGGGGCCGATGGATGATCTTCTTCCACCAGACCGGTTCCTCTTCGAGAACTGCTTCCCCCTGAAGGGTGTTGGCGGGGAGTCCCGGAATCGACTCCCCGATTTCGGTGATGTCCCGGACGCCCGGGAATTGTCGCGCGATCTCTTCCAGTGTGGGAAAAGCGACTGCCGCCTCCGGATCGCACCAGATGGTATTAATTGTGATCAGGGCCGAGGTGTCGGGAGGAAAGAGGGCACAGGTCCCATCCCGTTCCTCGGTTCTCCAGCCTGGCGGATGTCGCAAACTGAACCAGTTCGCAGGTCCTCTGAACGTCCGCCAGTGATCTGGTGCGGTTTCCGGCACGTGAAATTGTCCTTTTCCTGTCTGCAACAGGTGCGGCTGCCGATCCGGTCAGTTTGCTGATGTCGCTTCTTTCGATTTGATATCGGAGACCTTGACGTAAGCCATTCTCAGTTCGTGAAGTGTTGCCTCAAGCAGGCGGTCTTCGTTTCCGGTCAGGTTTCCCTTGGTTTTCGATTGAAGGAGGCTTAACAGATCGATGAAATGACGCGCGAGCGGGAGTTTCACCGTTGTCTTGCCATTGAGCCCCGGCATCAGTCCCATCGCGAGGATCGCCTGAGTCGACAGCATCTGAAACAGCGTTGCCATCGTCGGTTCTGGGAGATTCTTGAGGGCCTCATCATCGAGTTCAGAGTCATCGTCAGTGGACTCTGTGGATGTGGAGGCTTCGCTCACCCTTGCTTCCGCATCCCGTCGGGCGTCTTCCTCTTTCACTCGTGCCTTCCAGTCTTCGTCGGAGGCGATTTCGATTTGTGGACGGTCGTTTTCTTGTGATGTGGACATATTTGAATTCTCTCAAACTGACGACTCGGTGTCGATCATTGAATGTGAGATTGCTTTTTCCCGGCGCAAACGGAGCCTCACATTCACTCATACGCGATCGGAAGTCCCCTTCTACTGCCGTGTTCCTGCATACGGCACAAGGGGGCACGCGGTGAAAGAACCTGAGACTCCGTCGGCATGGATGGAAACCGTTTTCCTCCAGTTTCCTCCAGCATATTTTCAGCAGCGAGACGCAACAACCATCCCTCGAGAACCAGAGCGAGTCTCACGAACGTCTGACGTTCCAGTTGTGTCACTAACCCTTTTTGAGCGACAGAATACCGCGACACTTCCCTTCGAGAGGGGCTAGCGGATGGCCTTCCAGCTCTGGAGATGATCGGTCCCGTCGTCTTCTTTCAGCACAATCTCATCCGGATCCGCTTTGACGACGCGGTAGCTGATCGAGTTGCCGAAATCACGAATCACACGATCCACATTCGCTTTGGGAGTCCCTTCGACGATGGAGTATGTGAGAATATCGTCTTCCAGACTCCAGGCGAGTTCCAGTTCCATTTCCCGTCCATAAAGGAGGCTCGACAGATAGTCGAGTGTCACCTTCATGGTTGCGGTTCCTCCCGGTTTCATAACCACATCGCGACGAATTTTCCCTTCGCGGAGCCAGCGCCCGATCAACTGCTCCGGGCGAAATTTGGGGAGGCTGTTCTCAGACTCGTCGACTTCCGGGGTGGACTCCCCCGAGGTCGCAGGTGTTTCCGTCAATCGAGAGTTATCTGCTGAGGAATTTGACGACTCGGCAGTGCGGGAATCAGAGGAGGCCCTGGAAACCATTCTCGGAAGAATAATCGCACTGGCTCCCCCCAGGAGCGTCGCCATTGCTGTCCCTGCGATCATCCACCAGGGTGACCGCCTACGAAGCGATCCGAGAGACGAACGATTGATGTCGTTCGCCGATGTTTCCGCTGAAAATGGAGAAGGTGTACTCATTTCAGGAGTTATTGTCTGCCAGTCGGACAAGCAGTCAACATGCCGGATTGATGGAAAATCGAGAAAGAGGGCCCAGCGACTAATCTCGTTTCGTAACCCCTCATTTGGAGGGTGAAGTTCCCGGGAACCACAAAATCAGACAAATTTCGTATCGTCTACTGAAAGTCAGGATTGCCAACATTTTACAATCGGAATGTGAGTTGGCAGAATAAAGATGGAAATTTTGATGCGATATTTCCGGAGTAATGCAACTCTCTTAGGTCGCCGGTCTGTCAAACTGAGCGGATCAGGCGACATCAAGAGATCGCATGAGACGAGTCTGTTGGCCTGCCCATGAGACTTCCTTGTCTCAAGAAACCCCACTGTTTCCCCGCCTCTTTCCTCATACCCAGAGATTTGCATGCGACGCTTTGATTTTCTTCTGTTGACGACGCTCTTCACGCTCTTTTCGTGCTGGGGAGAGGTTTCCCGGGCTGATGAGCTCTTGAAGCTTCAACCAAATGACAAAATCGTCATCCTGGGAAATACGTTTGCTGAACGAATGCAGCATTTCAATAACTGGGAAACCTTGCTGCACAGCCGGTTTCCCAAGGAGCAGCTGGTCGTTCGGAATCTCGGGTACTCCGCTGACACGATTACCTGGCGGCTGCGGTCACAGGATTTTCAGGATCATGGGCACACCCTGATTGACCATCAGCCGAATGTCATTCTGGCCTGTTTCGGCTTCAATGAATCGTTTGCCGGTCCCAAGGGACTGGAGGCGTTCGAAAAGGATCTGGCCAAGTTTCTGGCGGATCTGAAAGAGCTGAAATACCCGACGCAATGCTTCTCACGGGGGCAGTTCAATCCGGTCGTTCAAGACAAGACGGGAGAGGTCAAGCACACGCCGACCATTGTCCTCATTTCTCCAATTGCCAATGAGAATCTGGAGAGTCGGGGAATTCTGGCGGGAACAAAGAATAACCCGAACATCGAACTCTACACCGCTGCCATGGCCAAAGTTGCTCAGGCGGCTGGGGTGAAATTTGTCGATCTGTACCATCCCACGCTCAAGTTGTTCGCCGATCCCGGAACGGATTACACCATCAATGGCTGCCACCTGAATGAGAAAGGGGACGCTGCGGTTGCCGCTATTCTGGATGAAGCTCTGTTTGGCACTGCCAACACCCCCAGCGGGGACCGGGCAGCGGCGATCCGCAAGGAAGTTGCCGAGAAGAACAAGCAATTCTATTACGATTACCGATCGGTGAACGGGTTCTACATTTACGGTGGCCGTAAGAATCCGTTTGGTGTGGTGAACTTCCCGGCCGAGTTCGCAAAACTCCGTGCGATGGTCGATGTCCGTGACCAGCGGATCTGGAAGGCTGCTCAGGGAGAAACGCTTTCGGAACAGATCGATGATTCGAAGACGGGAGAATTCACTCCGATCGAATCCAACTTCAAAAATGAGGTCCGAATCCTCTCGCCAGAGGAATCCGCGAAGCTGTTCACGGTCGCCGATGGATTCGAAGTGAATCTGTATGCTTCTGAAGTTGAGTTCCCGGACCTTCAAAACCCTGTTGCATTTAATTTCGATACCAAGGGGCGGCTGTGGGTCGCCACCAATTACACCTATCCCCATTATCTCCCGGGAGAGCCTCCCAATGACAAAATCCTGATTTTCACCGACACAGATGGGGACGGGAAAGCGGATGAACAAAAGATCTTTGCAGACAATCTATACCTCCCAATCGGACTGGAGATTGCCGACAAGGGGGTTTATGTCTCTCAGCAGCCGAATCTGGTCCATTTGAAGGACACCGATGGCGACGACCGGGCTGATGCGAGTGAAATTGTTCTCCACGGATTCGATTCTGCCGATTCCCACCACTCGTTGAGTGCGTTTGAAATGGGCCCCGGCGGCGAACTGTATTTTCAGGAAGGGACGTTCCATCACACACAGGTGGAGACGCCGTACGGTCCCGTTCGTGTGGCAAATGCTGCGGTGTTCCGTTACGAGCCGAAATCGGAAAAGTTCAACGTCTTTGTGTCCTATTCCTTTGCGAATCCGTGGGGACACGTCTTTGACCGATGGGGGCAGAACTTCATCGCGGATGCATCGGGAGGAGCCAACTACTTCGCTGCTCCGTTTTCCGGAGACCTCGACTTCCCGCGGAAGCACCCCGGACTCAAGCAGTTTCTGGTCAAGCAGTGGCGGCCGACCTGCGGGAACGAGCTTGTCAGCAGCCGGAACTTCCCGGATGAAATGCAGGGAGATTATCTCCTGAACAACTGCATTGGGTTTCAGGGGGTTCTGCAGTATCGAATGAAGGAAGATGGCTCCGGGTTCTCAGCCGATCCGGTGACTCCGCTGCTCCGCTCTGCCGATCCGAACTTCCGTCCAGTGGATCTCCAGTTCGGTCCTGATGGAGCGCTGTATGTCCTCGACTGGTACAACCCTCTTGTTGGACACATGCAGCATTCGGTTCGAGATCCGAATCGGTCCAAGACTCGCGGACGTATCTGGCGCATCAAGTACACCGGCAAGCCGCTGGTCGAACCTGCGAAAATTGCAGGCGAGCCAATTGAGAAACTCCTGGACCTGCTGAAGGTTTATGAAGACCGGACCCGTTATCGCGTTCGACAGGAACTGCGGGATCGGGAGACGGATCAGGTTCTGGCTGCTGTCGATGTATGGGTCGCTGCTCAGGACCCCGCTGATCCTGATTACGAGCACCATCTGCTGGAAGGATTCTGGGTCAAGCAGCACCACAACGTTCTGGATAAGGATCTTCTCAAGAAGCTGCTGAGCGCCAAGGATGGTCGAGCGCGAGCCGCTGCCGTTCGGGCGCTGTCCTACGCGAAGGATCAAGTTGAGGAACCGCTGAAACTCCTTCAGGCGGCCATCAATGATGAACATCCCCGCGTGCGACTCGAAGCAATCCGGGCTCTGAGCTTTTTCGACAGTCAGGAGGCCCTGGATCTGACTGTGGAAGCTCTACTCTATGATCAGGACGACTACCTCGAATACACCCTGAAGGAGACACAGGAGACTCTTCAGCGACGTGTTGATGCTGCGAAGAAATGAGAGAGGGATGGGTGTCGACTGACGCTCGCCTGAACTCATGAAATTGACGTTCCGACGTGACTGAATGATTCCATCGGTCACGTCGGTTCTTTTTTGACTTGCAGAAGCCTTCCGCTGAGCCCGGTGTTTTCCGAATCTGAAAATGGGGCGGGTCTCTCACTTCTCAAGCGCATCTGGCGAACGTACCGCGTTCCAGAGGTGAAAAACACTGTGGTAGAGCAACAAGTGACCGCGATACCGCTATGAGACAGGGGCCAAGTGATTCTCTGCGTCCCCGCGTCTCTCCGCCTCCGCGTTCTCTTCTCCAGTCGTCAACGGATTTGCCGAACCCCGCCAGACTGGCGCCCTTGAAATGAGCCAATTCCACACGGGGGTATGGTTCTCCATTGGGAAAAAGTATTGATCGCAGAGACGCAACGACGCCGAGACGCAAAGAGAAAAGAACAACTTCTTTTCGAGCGCATCTCACAAACATATGCCGTTCCAGAGGTGAAAACACTGTGGTCGAGCAACAAGTGACCGCGACACTCCCAGAAAGGGGGGCGCTGCTTGGACTCTGACGTGGCCAAGGTCAGGAATCGAGCTGGCTTGAGAACTGGAAAGGTTGGCCAGCGACGTCGAAATTAGGGGATTGAGCGATATTCAGGAGGATTCCCAGTGATATTCCCGTCGTGACCAGACTGGATCCCCCATAACTCATCAGCGGCAGTGTCAGTCCCGTCACCGGGGCGAGTCCGACTGTCATCGCGGTGTTGATCATCGCCTGGGCGGACAAAATGATGACGATTCCAGTGCAGACCAGTCGTCCGTAAGGATCTCGCGTGCTGGCAGCCAGATTCGCCCCAGCCAGAACGAATAGCGAAAACAAAACAAGAGTTCCCAGCGTTCCCGCCAGACCGAGTCGTTCCCCGACCAGACAGAAAACAAAGTCTGTTCGTCCTGCAGGAAGGCGATAGGCCCGGAGATCATCGACCGCCTCCCCATCAAAGAAGCTCCCCCGGATGCCTCCAAGTGCCAGCATCTGCTTGGACTGGTGGAGGTGGTATCCGTCCAACATGTCCGGGGCGACGCCATCTCGTTGAGTGAAGACCGCTGTGACTCGGGACTTCTGCTCGGCGCTCATCTGTGTCCAGAGAACAGGAGTGAACGCCAGACCAGCCAGGAGCGTCGCAGCCAGATGAGCACGCCGGGCTCCCGCCACGTAAAGCGTCCCAAAGAGGACCGGAAAAAAGAGGAGTGCGGTCCCAAGGTCCGGTTCCTTGAGAATGAGCAGCACCGGAAGAACTGTCATCGCGAAGGGGATTATCAGGCCGGGAAGCGTCCGGTGATTCCTCCGAAACATCAGATACTCACTCAGGGCGAGAATGTACGCCAGTTTCGCCAGTTCTGATGGCTGAATGGAAACGGGGCCGATCAGGATCCAGCGGCGGGCACCAAACCTCGCAGGAAAGAAAAACACCGCCACCAGCAGAACGACGGTCAACAAGTAGAAGGGGAAGCCCCATCCCATCAGTCGCCGATAGGGAACCATCCACGCAAGTGCGGTCGTCACAGCACCGAAGGCCAGCCAGACCACCTGTCGACGGGCATATTCTGTCCCCCCTTCGAGTTCATCTCCGCGCGCAATTCCGGTCAGTCCCAGCCACACGATCAAAATCGTGGTCAGGAGAATGACGCAGAGCGAACCAGTGATCGTCCGTCCCTGGACCATGATTCACAGGCACCGAGTCGGGCAGAGACACATCTCCCGAAACTGTCGGGAACAAGACCGCATGAACCTGCCAAAGGAAACGGGATTATCGTATGTCATGCGGCAAAATCCCGGCAACACCGCATTTACTCGCTTCGCAGCCAATCCGCTATCCAGAGCTGACTGCTTCCATCCTCAGACCGTGCGCTGGTCCACATGAGCTTCTTCCCATCATTACTGAAAACGGGGAGGACGTCCGCGCTTTTGTGGAAGGTGATCCGCTCGACTTTTCCGCCGGTGAAGGTGGTGTCTGTCGATGTGATATCCATGGTCCACAAATCGAAATTGGCCCCCTGATGTCCTTGCGAGTAATCGGCGCGGGTCCAGATGATGTATTTCCCGCTGGGGTGGAAATAAGGAGCCCAGTTGACCGTGTTCAGATCATCGGTGAGCTGCACCAGATGCTTGCCATCAACGGAAATGGCATAGAGTTGCAGCATGTGCTCCTTGTCGCGATCGCTGCGGAAGATGATCCACTTGTCGTCTGGAGAGAAGAAGGGGCCGCCGTCGTATCCCGGTGTGCTAGTCAGCCGCCGCACTCCGGTCCCGTCTGAGTTCATGATGTACAGGTCTGGGTCTCCGTCGCGGCATGAGGTGAAGACGATGTAACGCCCATCATGCGAGTAGCTCCCCTCCGCATCATACCCCGGAGTGTCGGTCAGTCTCTTCAGATTGGTTCCATCCACATCGCAGACATACAGATCCATGTGTGGATCGAAATCCCACTGGTAACGACGACGCCCTCCCTGAGCCTGTTCGTCCCGGGCGGCCTTTTCCTCTTTCTCGATGTTCGGGTGAGTATGAGCGGATGAGAAAAGGATCTTTTTCCCATCGGGACTGAAGTACGCGCAGGTCGTCCGGCCGCGGCCCGGACTGATTCGTCTTGGAGTGGGATCTCCCAGTTTCTGGAGATAGATCTGATAAAATGGATATCCAACGGGGAATGCCTGATAGACAATCCATTCGTCATCAGGGGAGAAATATCCTTCCCCGGCCCGAGGAAGTCCTTTGGTTTCCTGTCGGATGTTGGCGAGGAAACGCCCCTCCTTCTTCGCAATGTCATCGTCAGCAGACAGGCTGGCGGTGACTCCCAGAATCGCAGACAGAAACAGACCGAATTTTTTCAACATCACTGCCAGTTTCCTGATTCTTTTGATGAGACGAATGAAGAGGTCGACACAGAAGTCGATGTCACATGATCTCTCATGTATGCAAACCCCCGGAGCTATTGTAGCGAATGCCTGCTGAAAAGTTCCGCATTCCGTTCCGGAACCGGGGTGTGCTTTTCCTGATTAACCCTCATCTGTGCGCATGAAAAAACCGCTGTCCCAGTGCTGGAACAGCGGCGAAATTTCTGTTGAACCTGACTCGATTCAGTTGTTTTCGGCGGCGATAACATTGATGCGGCGTCCGCCCTGATCGAACTTCACCGTTCCCGGTGTCAGTGCAAACAGGGTGTAATCCGATCCCATTCCGACATTCTTGCCGGGGTGGTACTTCGTTCCGCACTGGCGAACCAAAATGTTACCAGCGAGAACTTCCTGTCCGCCAAACTTCTTGATGCCGCGACGCTTTGCATTGGAGTCACGACCGTTCCGTGTCGACCCCTGTCCCTTTTTATGTGCCATGACACTGCCTCTGTTGTCGCTGTCAAACTCTTGTCATGCCTGAGGACACAACAAAAGGATTGAGATAACTGTGTGGTATGAAATTAACGCTTGGAGAACTGGAAGCTGCGGCGGGCACCGGCCTTGCCGTACTTCTTGCGCTCGACCACGCGGCTGTCTCGTGTCAGGAATCCACCTTCGCTGAGGATGGAGTGATGGGAAGGATTGCGGGCCTGAAGGGCACGGGCAATTCCCAGAACCACAGCTCCGGTCTGGCCGGTGGGGCCTCCCCCCTGGACTGTCACGGTGATGTCCACCTTCCCAAAGGTATCTGTCGCATGAAGGGGAGCGAAGATCATCGCACGATCTCGCTCGATCGGGAAGTAGTCTTCCAGCGAACGACCGTTCACGGAGATACTTCCGCTGCCTTCCTTGATGCGGACTCGGGCAACAGATGTCTTGCGACGACCGGTTCCCCATGCGACCCCAAAACGGTCGACCTTACCGCGAATATTGGGTTCAAAAACCGGTGCAGCGTCGCCAGCGTTCTCCACTGCTTCGCTTCCAATATCCAGACCGGATGCGAGTGAGGTTGCCGGTTCGAGTTCGGGAGATGGGGTATCGGGTGTGTCCGACATGTCCTGGTCCTGCGGTTCCAACTCAAAAATGATTCAATGAGCAGCCGATCGCGTGATCGAAACCTGATTGTTAACAGCTCAAAATTGACTCCGCCCGGATGACATCAATGGATGATCCGTGGCATCCGTGCGAAGAGTTACTTGACGTATTCCGGAAAAGGCTTCGGGTTCTGAGCCTGATGAGGATGCTCGGAACCGGCATAGAGCTTCAGCTTCGAGAGCATCTTGCGACCCAGCTTCGACTTTGGAAGCATCCGGCGAACTGCTTCTGACAGCACTTTCTCTGGATGCCGTTTGAGCAATTCTTCAGCTGTGTCCACTTTACGACCACTCGGATATCCGGTCCAGTAATCGTATTCCTTGGTCTGGGTCTTCCGGGTGAGGTAAGGATTGTCCTTGCTGGCGACCGCTTTTCCGGTAAAGCGAACCTTGTCACAATTCAACACCACAACGAAATCACCGGTGTCGACATGCGGGGTATAACCGGGCTTGTGCTTGCCCATCAGAACCGTTGCCAGACGGACAGCCAGCCGGCCGACCACCTCTCCATCACCATCAATGACAAACCATTCCGGATTGGTGGCTTCTTTCTTGGCGACGTATGTTTTCTGGACCGTTTGCACGGTGATACCTCAGTGCTAACTGTTTGTTTCCAAAAATCTTGCGTCAAACTGCGACGCTTTGCTGAAGCCTGCGGCGAATGCTTCCGATTGGGAAATCCACACAATGCTTCAACACTCGCTCTCCGGTTATTCCAGCAACCGGTGCGAAGGAAACGGAAAAGAATAGCTGACCGGCACTCTTCAATCAACTCAACCCACTGTATCGGTGAACGAAATTTTGTACAGTGGTTCAAAATTTGTTCGTGGGGCATTCGGTCTGCGTCAACGTATCCTGATTCAGCGGGTACAGGTTCAGCGGGTGCAAGCGGCCTCGGAAACGGCTTTTCCCTGCTGATGTCAGGCAAAAATGTCGGGGAGGGGGTGTCACACTGGTCACGCTCGCCCCTGACCGTAAAGAAGATATTACTGTAACTGGCAGCCATCAATGGGTTTCGGATTTCTGAACGCGATGATGCTGCTGGGACTGGTGGGAGTCGTCCTCCCCATTCTGGCGCACTTCATCAGCAAACGCCGGTACGACGTCGTTCAGTGGGGGGCAATGCGGTTTCTGGAGCTGGGGCAGAAGACCCGGCGGCGATTCCATATTCAGGATATCCTCCTCCTGCTTTTTCGAATGGCCCTTCTGGCCGTTTTGGCGCTGGCTCTTGCCCGTCCATGGGGGAATGCCCGTTTCTTTTCGTCGGTGGTTCCTCGCCCGCAGGTTGACTTCGTCTTTGTGCTTGATGGCTCCGGCAGTCTGGGCTGGCAAGATGGGATGGGTGAAGAGGAAGACGGGAAGTTCCCTCCCGGAACGTTGACTCCCTACCGACGTGCCATTCAGTGGGTGTATGACGCGCTGGAGTTACTTCAGCCGGGGGACACAGCCGGGGTGGTCGACGCCCGAAATGAGAGTCTCCGCATTGTTTCCCCGACGACGGATCGTAGTCGAATCCGACAGACGCTGAATAATCGACCGGAGCCCGGAGGGACCTCTTCCATTCCGGCAGCCCTTGAAGAGGCCATTCGAATGCTGTCGACCGCTTCCAATGCTGCCCGAAGGGTTATCGTCCTGACGGACCGGCAGGCGTTGGCCTGGAGGCCGGAAGACGAGGCGGCATGGATGCGAGTGAGTGAACTTCGAAAACAGGCGGCTGTTTCCCCGGAGATCGATGTTGTTTTCTTCGGAGAATCGGATTCGTCCTCGCCCAATTTTTCCGTTGGCCCCGTTGAACTTTCGCGGTTCATGACTGTTTCAGGGTTTCCGATCAAATTGAGAGCGAAGATCCGGCAGTCGGGTGGGCAATCTGTCGCTCGCAAAACGGTGTCGCTGGTCGTCGACGGAAGGAAGGTGCTAGGCGCGGTGAAGATGGTGGACATCCTTCCGAATGGCGAATCGACAGTGGAATTTGACCACATCTTTCCATCCACCGGGAACTACGTGGTCTCGATCGAGATCGAGGAGTCCGACCCGCTTCCGGTGGACAATCTCTCGTCAGCGGTCGTGACGATCACTGAGAGTGTTCCTGTGCTGCTCGTCGATGGCGACCGGCAGGCTGACCCCTCGCGTCAGGAGACGTTCTATTTGCGATCGGCGTTCGCTGCGGCGGAGGATCAGGCCCCCTGGGTGAAAGCCCGGGTCATTCGCCCCTTCGAGCTGAATGCAGAATCCCTGCGCGGGCAAAAGATTGTCTTCCTTTGTAATGTTGAAGAGTTCACCGAGCGTCAGGTTGAGTTACTTCAGTCCTTTGCCCGTGAAGGGGGAGGCATTGTCTTCGCTCCGGGGGATCGCGTCAGTCCCGACTTCTGGAATCAAAAGGCGTTTTCAGCGGGAGATCCCTTTTTCCCGGCAAAGTTCATCGAAGTCGTTGATGGGGCCGTGAATAACAGCGACGAACCCATTCGGATTGATTCGATGTTGCTGGAAGCTCCCTGGTTGCGGAGATTCCGAAATGAAGAAGGGGGGGATCTGACACTCACCCGATTTCTCAAGTGGTGGCGTCTGGAACCGTTACCGTCTTCATCGCCAGACAGGCAACAAGCACCCTTGCAAGGGGACGATCAGGTCAATCGGATTCAGGTCCGGCTCTCCAATGGAGACCCCTTGCTGGTGCGTCATCGTTACGGTGAAGGGGAGGTGGTCCAGCTCGCCATTCCACTTGATGCGGACTGGAGTACCCTTCCTGCAAAGAACGATTTTGTTCCGTTCCTGTATGAACTGGTCTTTACATTGACGGGGGACCTTGAGAGACGGAACGTGCAAGTGGGTGAGCCACTTCTCCTCAAGCTGAAGAATGATGAGGTCGCATCAGACTATGTTGTTCACGGTCCCGGGATCTCTGATGGAGTCGTGACCAGTCTCTCGCGGGGACAGAGTCTCCTGGCGAAGTTCGATCAGACCTGGATGCCGGGGATCTACCGGTTTGTCAAAACGGGAGTTGCATTGGACCGGGGGGAGCCATTCGTTGTGGATGATGATCATTCAGAGTCGAACCTGACTGTTTTGACTCCTGAAGAATGGACAGCACTCCAGAAAGAGCAACACCTTCAGCCACGGACGACGATGACGGACGTCATCTCCGCCTTAATGACGGATGCTCCCAAGGTGGAACTCTGGTGGTTCCTGATGATTCTCGTCCTGGTGCTGCTGGTGGGTGAGACGGCGCTGACCAGACGCATGGTGCAGGGAGGCCATGCAGCTGTTGATCCCTCCCCACACAGCGATTCCGCATCCGAAGCTGGCCCATGACACAGGGGCATAGTCATTCACTGCATCCCCGCGTCTCTGTTCCTCTGTGGTCTCTTCACCAGTCGTCAATGGAGCGCCGACCGCGTCTGATCGGGCGCCATTAAAAGGAGCCAAATCGACGATGGGAACGGTTCTCGGTTGGAAAAAGAGAATTGATCGCAGAAACGCGAAGACGGTGAGACGCAATGGGAGAAAAGAACAACCTCTTTTTCGAATGCATCTCACGAACGTATCGCATTCCAGCGGTGATCAACACTGCGATGTCGCGACAAGTGACCGCGACACTCCCCTGAGTCAGGGATTAGAAGCCGAGTCCGTTTCCATTCAGGCAGCCTGTTGCCACGGTCCCGTCCTTGATGTCGAACATCTGCGGGAGATCTCGCGCCCAGACTTTGTTGGCGGCGGGACAATACTGCCGCGCGTTCCCCTCAATGGCAGCGACGCCCGGGATGCGTGCTGCAAGGCTGGCGGAATGAAGGAAGGAGAATCCCGGGCAAGTCAGGTCCTGCACGCACAGGAACATGCCGAACTTCTGCGCGGCGGCAGCAGCGAACAGGGCTTCGGTATGTCCCTTGCAGGTCTTGAGGGCGACACCGCTATAACCGAGATCGCGCGCCAGCAATAGTGCTTCGTAATCCAGAAGCGATTCATCAATCACAACGGGCTTCAGCTCCGCTGCCTTGTGCATCTTGTTTTCCGGATGGGCTTCGAGATCCCGATGTGTTGGCTGTTCGATATATTGAATACGGTCGTATGCCTGCGGAGAGGATTCCCTGATCTTGTTCAGGAACGCGAGGACGTAGTCAACGTTTTCGCATTTCTCATTGAAGTCCAGAGAATAGACCCAATCGGTGCATCCACGTGCGGCCTGCGCCTCTGATGTGACCTGTTCGACTCCGAGGACGCGCTGAACGTCCCAGTCCAGATCGTCACCCGCCAGTTTGATCTTGAGATGGGTCAGACCATCGGCAGCAATCCACTCTCCCAGTGTGACGGGAAGTCCGTCGTTAACAGGAGTCGTGACATCGGCACTGGTCAGGGGATCGAGAGCCCCCACGAGGTGGTAAAGCGGAATTTTTGGTTTTGGTTCTCGAAGCGTGTACTTGTCGAGAAATTCCCCTTTGAACTGATCGTCCAGATAGTAGGAGAGATCGTTGCTGAGATACTGTGACGAGAGTGTGTTGTAGCTGTTGGCGTTGTTCACCTTGCCAAAGCCATCATGCAGGGCAGCGTCGAGTGCACTGGCTGCCACAAGCTGGGCCAGACGCGGAATCGGCTCGGGGAGTTTGTGGTCGTGAGCAACAACCTTCCCCAGATGCGCATATTCTGCAGAGATGGTGTAAATCAGGTCGATCGGATGGGCGTAATCGTCCAGACTGTCCGCGAGGGCAATGACCCGCTCCGCAAAGTCGATCATCGCCTTCGCTGCCTGTTCCGGCGTCACCTTGTCCGAGGGCCAGGACCAGGCGGTGGCCACGGGCATGCTTCCCAGACCGAAGGCATGTTTTTTGTCTCGCTGTTCCAACGTCACCTGAACGTTGAGAATCTGATGTCTGTCCATCACTCGTCCGCCGAATTTCAGCGGAGTCCGAAAGGGGAACTCTTCGACGGTTATGAGAGCTTGTTTGATGCGGACGTCAGACGACCTGTTCATGACACCAGTCAGGTTGAAGGATTGTTGGGATGGCAAACGTTCTCGCCAGAGAGATCATTCCTGTTGGATTTCCTGAGTCCTTCGTCAGCGGGACCTTCGGGAATGAGCGCAGTACGAGAATAATCGACCGGATTCTAGAAACAGAGCTTTCCCCGATGCAACATCGATTCACGTGCGAATCGGTTGACCTGAGGGACGCTCTGGTGAGGAATTGGCGGATTCGATTTCCCATGGGAGGTGGATGGGAACTGGAATCCGGTTTCGTCAATTCGGGAGAGCATGCCTCGGGAGAACGGAGTTCCCATGGCAGGCTATTTTCATGGATTTCTCAGGCCGGAAGTCCCCGGGACGCCAGCGCGATTGCTCCAAGGACTCCGGCGTCACTCCCGAGCTGAGAGGTCAGAAACTGGATGTCGTCGACGGGAAACAGTCGACCGACGCGGGTGGCCATGTCTTCTTTCACACGGTCAAGAAGAAGGTTTCCGAGTTTGGCCACTCCCCCGCCAATGACGACCATTTCCGGGTGAATGGTGACCACAACATTGGCAATTCCGATCGCCAGATATGAAGCCGCGTGCAGAATTGCCTGACGGACCGGTTCATCCAGATGCGCGACCTCTCCCATCACTTCTGCGGTGACTTTTCCCGGATCGCCATCGACAGCGGCGTGCAGATTGGGTGCGAGTCCCATCAGCATCAGGCGAATTCCCTCCGCTGCCAGTGCGGTCCCGCTGGCGAGCGTTTCAAGGCAGCCATGATTCCCGCACCCGCACATTGGCCCGGTTGGATCAATTGTCTGGTGTCCAAGTTCTCCGGCAGCCCCGATCGGTCCGATGCGGAGCTTTCCGTCGATCACAATTCCCCCGCCGACACCGGTTCCAATCGCCATGAACATCATGGTCTGGACATTCCGGCCATGTCCGAAAACGAGCTCGCCGTAGGTTGCCATCCGGACGTCATTGAGGACCCGGACGTCACATCCCAGTTGGCGGGACAGGATTTCTGTGACAGGGACATTCTTCCAGTGTGTCGTCAGATTCGGCAGATAGCGGGAAATTCCTGTGTGGGCATCGACCAGCCCGGGAAGCCCGATTCCGACTGCATCGGGGGCAGTGCCCTCTTCTCCCATCAGCGAACGGACCGTATCGGCAATCCGTGAGAGGACGGCATCCGGACCTTCGTGAGAGTCGGTTGGAATGTGAGTGGTCTTGAGAATCTGTCCATCGGCTCCCGAAAGAGCAAACTTGATCGACGTTCCTCCAACATCCACACCGACAAATCGATCCGACATGATTGGTTTCCTGTGCCGTGTCCGAAGCGTCTCTTCGGGTAATAATCTCGTTTTGTCACGATGCCACTGTCAGAAACAGGACCCGGCATCGCATTCGATTGTTACGTTTCACCACTGTTTCAAAACAACGACAGGCGATCGGACGGATTCCTGTCAGAATTCCGGAACGATCGCCTGCAGATTTGAAACGGAAGAAACATGGCCTGACAGCCAGTGAGCCAGTGAGAAGGTCACTTGCTGTCTGATCCCTTCGGCGTCAGTTCATCCCGCACCCGCTTCAGGAGTGCCAGGGTTTTGTGAACCCCTTCTTTCTCGCTGAGGGCAGACCCTTCGTATTCAATTCCGACGTAGCCGTGGTATCCGGCATCCAGAACGATCTTCATCATTCGAACGTAGTCGGTGTTGGTTTCGTTTCCATTTTCGTCGAAGTTGTGGCTCTTCGCGCTGACCGCAAATGCATACGGCATCAGCTCACGCACCCCTTCGTAACGGTCATAAGTCTCTTCTTTGGAGACGCGGAAGTTGCCGAAATCGGGCAGCGTTCCGCAATGGGGATGGTTCACCGCCTGCATCACTTCGGCGAGCCATTTTCCATTGGAAGAAAGGCCCCCATGATTTTCAACAAGCACCCGGAGGTTACGAGTTTCTGCGAACTCGGCCAGTCGGCTCAGACCATCGGCCACGAGATTTTTCTGCTCTTCCCATGAACCGGCACTGGCGGCGTTCACACGAATGGCATGACATCCCAGAAGTGCGGCGGCATCGACCCATTTTTTGTGGTTCTCGAATGCTTTGGTCCGGGCTGCATCATCGGGATCGCCGATGCGGCCTTCGCCGTCAACCATGATCAACAGGCTGCGAACTCCGGCGTCATCGGCACGGGTCTTCATTTCAGCGAGGTAGCTGGTGTCCTGTGCCTTGTCCTTGAAGAATTGGTTCACATATTCGACGGCATCAATCCCGAACTCATTCTGGGCATACGCTGCGAAATCGAGGTGATTGAGCTTTTCTTCAGTCCGCCCGAACAGCATTCGGTGCAGCGACCATTCTGCAAGCGAAATTCGGAACAATGGTTCATTCACTTCGCCCGCAGCGTGAGAGGCTCCAAGTGCCTTCGGAGCAGAATGGATTCGCGCCATCCCCAAAAATGCTGCTGCGGTTAAGGAATGACGAAGAAAATCACGACGTCCCAGTAATGCGTTCACAGTGTCTCCTGTCTGATTGCCCCGTTCTCAGGATGAATGAAACAAAAAAGTCGGTTGGCCAGTCCTGATGACGATCACGGATCGACAACTGATTGTCATTCAGGAATCAGGGCCGGTCAATGGATAATCGTATGGGAATCAATCTCCCTGTCAGCCGAATGAAAATCGGTTCAGGGGAATCAGTTCCTCACTGCATGAATGGAGACAGAACCATCCGGCAGAAAGGTCAGCAGCCCTGGATCAGGAGAGGCGCTGAGCGGAGTGGGGGGGCCAGAAAGTGGCAACTTCACCCAGTCGCTGGAGGCGACCATATCGGGAGTTTTCGGAATCAGCCAGATATTCCGATACCGTACGGGATTGGCGTGGTCCTGCAGCTTCATCGGGAGGGGTTCGGGACCTTCCTTGATCCCGGCGCCTGTTTTGTTCGGGATTTTCGCACGGTTGTGAATCAGGACACCGTTGTGCCAAACGGTGATTTCCATGTCGGAGATCTTGTTCCCGTTCGCATCGAATCTCGGCATCGTAAAATCGATGTCGTACGTCTGCCATTGCAGGGGGGGGAGACACATATTTATGTCAGGTGTTTTGGTCCGGTACAGCGCTCCGCAATCATTGAACTCCGCAACACGTCCAAATGAATCCAGGACCTGAACTTCATATCGCCCCTGAATGTAGAAGCCGCTGTTGCCACGGTCCTGCCCCCGCCCCTTCGGTTTGAATGGAAGCATGAATTCGGCATGCAGACGCATGTCGCCATAGGGTTCTGCGGTCTGGGTTCCCTCAGCGAGCAGTCCTTCCGGGGTGATCTTCGGCTTGACGAGCTTGCCCTGATCGGTGCCATCAAAAAGGACGACCGCTCCGGGGGGAGGAGTTGCTCCCATGGTGGGGCTGACTCGATGGATCTTCCGCAGCTCGCCGACGCGGACACCTTCTCGAGTGTAAATCACACCGAAGGTCCCATTGACTTCGATCGTATAGTCCGGGCCGACAAGTCGTACGATGTCCTGAAGTTTTGTCCCCGAATACTCGAAGCGCTGCCGGTCAATCCATCCCGCACCGGGAAGTCCGTCGTAGAACTTGGCTGCGATGAACTGATCATCCCCGAGAGCAACGACCTGAAGTCCCACGGAACGACTACTTCGTTCCGAGCCGAGTGAACGTTGCCAGCCTCGGTATTCCCCTTGCAACAGAAAGTCAATTCCCGCTTCTTCCGGGGTGAGATAGGCAGGAGGACGTGCGGGTTTCTTCTCTTCCTTCTGGTCCTTCTTTGAAGAATCCGCTTTTTGTGAAGGGGGCTTCGATGTGGTGTTTCCCGGTTGCTTGTCCTGTGCATTTGCAGAAACAGCAACTGAAAGAACGCCTAAAAAGGCAATCATGCCCCAGGTCAGGACGCGACAGGAACCACGGGTTCGGGTCATCTCAGGAATTCTGTTACGACTGCCGCCGGATCGACGGAAATCAGGCCAAAAAATCTGAACATTCATCACGAGTGTTTCCATTCTTTCCTGCGGAAAGTACGGAATCAACCCGGATGACATGGAATGCAGCCGGTCAAAATTGGCTGCGTCCGGCGGACCTCCCGTCCCGACTCAATCCCTCAACCGTATCGACTCGTTGTTGCCCGTGACAACCCTGTCAATCAGGAAAACGGGGGGTAACACTCTTTACTGCGTAGAAAAATGCACTGCGTAGCGGTTGAACCAGCTCCCAACCGGAGAAATGATTCGCCAGCGGTTCATTCCAAGGTTTTCTGATCGAAGGGAATTCATGAGCGGCCCGTGCAATCAGTTCGTGGGGAACTCGACTAGGGGAGAACATCGATGTGATCAGCACTCTCTCCTTCGTCGATGATGAAGGGCCATTCCAGCCGGAAGCAGGTCCCCTGCCCCGGTTGGGTTTTGACGGTAATGGTCCCGCCATGTTCCTGAAGGATCTTCTGACTGACCGCGAGCCCCAGCCCGGTCCCCTTCAGCCCCTTGCTGGACTCAAACAGCTGGAACAGTCGACTCATTTCGACTTCTTCCATTCCACAGCCGTTGTCTTCGATCTCGACCCAGACGTGCTGCCGCGGCCGGTCCAGACCATACCGAACCTCGATCCGCGGGTTCTCCCGTCCGTCGAGTGCGTCGAACGCATTGGTCAGCATATTGAGGACCGCACGATGAAGTCCTTCCGGGTCGAACTGGGATTTGGGAACCGGGGTAATCTCGGACAATGTGAGTGAAATCCCGGCCTCCTGCGCCCGTGGCAGCATCAGCTCGGTGACATCATTCAGAACGTCTTTCAGCCGGGACATCTTCATTTGCGGCTCACGTTCCTTGCTGAATGTGAGCATGTCCATCACAAGGTTGTAAATCCGTTCCTGATTCCGGTCGACAACCCCCCAGCCCTTTCGAACCATCTCCTCGTTGTTTTGCTTCAGGCCGGCGTCGATCAGATAGCCCCCGCCTCGCAGGCCCTGAAGAATGTTCTTGATGTGGTGACTCATAATGGCCACCGTCTGTCCGACCGCGGCCAGTCGTTCCGAGGTGACCAATGCATCCTGATAACGAAAATTCTCGATCGCCAGTGCGGACTGGCGCCCGATTGTCAGAAGCAGGCGAAGCAGGTGATCGTTGAAGCGGTTCAGTGAGGGGGACGACAGGACCGAGTTGCGTGCGGAGGTCGTATCGACGTAAATCACTCCCATCAGTTCGTATCGCCCCTGCATCGGGACGCACATCGCTTCCCGGATTCCGGCTTTCATGATGCTTTGTCCGGAATCGAAACGGCTGTCGTGCTGTGCGTCCGAGGTCCGGACCCCTTGCTGTCGCAGGATGACGTGCTCCACAATGCTCCGGGAAATGGGCATCCGCTCATCGACATTGACGCCACGGCGATGTGCGACTACGCGTGGCTCGATTCGGTCGTTTTTGGAGTTGGCGACCAGCATGCATCCCCGGTCCGCCCCCACGGCATCCAGTGTGAGGTCAAGGATTCGCTTGAGGAGTTCATCCAGAGAGATCGCTGGCCGGACCACTTCTTCGGTGATCTGGTAAAGCAGTTGCAGATTCGCTCCAGCCTGCGCCCATCCCCCCAAGGTCGACTGCTCCGGCGGGCGGGCTTCCCCAACGATTTGGGACTGATCGTCGAGGGCAGAATTCGCGACCAGATTGATCTGATCGACAACGGTACGATCAGCACCACTTGCCCCGGGGGTGAAGAGCAGAATCGTTCTGCCAATCTGGATCTGGTCCCCGGTGGAGAGCTGAGCCGTTTTAATTAAACGGCCATTGAGAAAGGTTCCGTTCGAGCTGTTGAGATCAGTGATCTGCCACGCTCCATCGCGGAATTCAATCAGGGCGTGCTGGCGGGAGACTTCCGTATCGAGAATACGGATTTCGTTCTGCCCGCTTCGCCCGAGATGCTGCGGCTCAGGGGGAATGTCGTACTTTTTCCCCTGCTCCGGTCCCTGAATCACGAGTAGCGTGGCGTCTTTCACTGCCGGGCTCGTTCTACTTCCAATATCGCTGGGTGACCCACCAGCTGGTTCCGGCGCCGATCAGGGCTGCGACAATTATGTTCGGAACCAGGCCAATGGGAATCGCAGCAGCGAGAAGCGGACTGAACGATTTGATGATCTGTGGCGCCATCGGAAGAATGACGCTCCAGCACATCAGAATCAGCCCCACGTTCTTCCGATTCTGCTTTTCTGCTTCGGGGAGATCTGCAAATGCCACCCGGGCATTTCCCCCCTTCTTCTTCGCCGTTGTACCGGTCCCGGAACTGGTTTTCTGTGCAGCCTTCGCTGTGGACTTCGATCCCTTCTGTGGAGTGGCGACAGAGACCTTGGCCTCGTCCCGGACTCCCGGGGCGTAGTACTTGGCAATGGCCTGATTAATGGCTCGCGGAGTCGCGATCACGGGACGAACAGGAGCGTCATACCGAAGGCGAAGTTCATCCTCGAGTTCGTGATCCAGCTGGTCCACGGTCGCTACGAGAAGTTGACCATCATCGATGAACAGCGGAATAAACGAGTGCTGCTTCACGAGTTGTCGGGGAACCAGATCAAGCATGTCGTCCTCAGGGAGCATATCCTCAAGGTCGACATACGAATACCCGAGCTGAACTGCCAGTGCCCGGGCTGCCTTCTCCGGGTCGATCAGTTTCATCTGGACAACCGCGTCACGATGGGAGAGCCCGCGACGGTCGGCAAACTCTTCCACTTCCTTCTTCTGATCACGCGACAGGTTTCCCTGTCGGACCAGAACGTCCAGAAGTGGCTGCCGTCCGAATTCATCCGTGACAGGGGGGAGTTCCCTTCCCAGAGATTCGTCATAATCCCGCTTCCGCTCCGGATCGGTCAGGCAGAGCATGGCTTTCGCCAGCTCATTGAGGATTTCCTGTGACTTGACCGAATATTGACCGGTTGCGTACTTCCGGACGTGGGCATTCAGTTTCTTGTAATGCGCACGAATCTTCTCAGGATCATCTTCGAACCGGACCACCCGTAACAGTTCATAATGATCCGGGGGACGCGGTCCTTCGGGAATTCCAAGCCACTCCTTGTAGAAATCCATGGGCGTCCTTTGACGATGATGCGTTCGTGTTCAGACGGAATCAGTTCCGACGTGTGACCTGAATGAGTTTCGGAGATCGGCGGGTTTCATTGTTGCTGAGACAATGAATCCGAAATCTCTCCGGAAACGTCCGGGTGTTATTCCACAGAGTATTCGTTCGCAAGAACTTCAAAGGCACTCACATTTTCATCTGTGAGTCCCGAGCTGCGGACAATTTCAGTCTGTGCTTCAAGATTGGAAGTCAGCTCGCGTGCACGAGCGTGAATTCGACCGTTCTTGTCGTACTGATAGGTGACTTCCACCGGGGAGCCGGCCGGGAGATTCGGGGGGAGTCCCATAATGCGGAAGTCCCCGATTGTGGTGCAGGCATCCGGGTCCAGCGCGTCTCCTTCCAGAACAGAAACGTGAATTCGCTGCTGGTTGGGGGTGTTTGTCACAAACTTCTGCGATACCTCGAACGGAATCGTGGTGTTCTTGGGAATCATAATGTGATTGATTTTCCGAGACCGGTTGTTCGGGTCGGTAATCTTGATCCCCAGTGAATGGGAATTCACATCGGTGGCTGTCACAGCACGCAGCCGGTTCAGGACCGCCTGCCCCATTCGACTGACGCCCCCAGTTGCTCTCGCTTCCAGAATGGCTGCATGAATGGCTGCCCCTTGAGAGACTGCTTCTTCGGGGCTGACGTCGCGGGATGGCGTTTTCCCTGTGACTTCCCGAAGCATTGTTTCGACGACAGGCATGTGCGTCGATCCACCCACCAGAACAAGCTCGTCCAGCTCGCCGGGAGCAATCCCTGCCTGTGCCATCACCAGTTCGGTTGTGTCCCGGGTCCGCTGAAGCAGATCGCTCGTCAGGCGTTCGAAATCTCCCCGGGTGATGGCAGTTGTCAGGTTCTTTCCCTTGTAATACAGGTTGATGGTGACCTGTGCCCGTTCGCTCAGATCCCGCTTGGCCTGTTCACATTCCTGCGTGATCTGCATCAGGGTTTCGGGATCTTCGCGAGGATCTTCCCCAAACTTCTTGTGGAACTGTTCCGCGAGGAAATCAACGATGCGGCGGCTCCAGTCGAGCCCCCCGAGCATCACGTCTCCGTCCGTTGCCAGCACGCGGAAGTTGGTGGCGTTGTACCGGACGACGGTGACGTCGAACGTCCCTCCCCCCAGGTCATAGACCATGATGGTCTTCTCACCCTTGAAGGCGTCAGGACGTCCCAGCTGGCCTTTCTGCCAGGCATAGGCGAGCGTAGCTGCCGTCGGTTCGTTGATGATGTCGATGACGTTCAGATTGGCAATCTGTCCGGCATCTTGAGTCGCCTTTCGACGAACGTCGTTGAAATAGTAAGGGACGGTAATCACGGCATTGGCGATTTCGCCAATCACTTTCTCTGCATCCTGTTTGAGCTTTTTCAGGATCATGGCAGAGATGAGTTCGGGGGTGAATCGCTGATTATTGTGAATAATCGCGAAGTCCTTGTTCCCCATCTGTCGTTTGATCGCTTCCACGATGTTGCGTGGATTTTCGATCGCCATTCGTTCAAACGACGGCCCGACGATGATCTTTTTGTCTTCTCCCAGAATCACCACGGAGGGGGTGATTGTTTTTCCATCAGCATTCGGAATCGCAACGGGGATTCCTTCTGGATTGAGCTGAGCAATGGACGAGTACGTCGTTCCAAGGTCGATCCCCACTGTCTGCCCAGGTTTAATCTCCATTGGCTGTGTCCCCTCGGTGAACTGCTTGTAAATCGCTGTGGATGGGTATTGGCAAGCAGTCTCTTCGTAAAACAACTGCCGCCCGCGGATGGATCTTCATGACAAACACTCGAGACCGGGTGAGTAACATCACCCTTTTCCGTTTGCGGGCGACTGCAGTATCCGATGCAGACTGCAAACTGAATTGACGTCAGTGAGTGTTGTTTCGTTACTGGTTGTTATTTTTCTCGTGAATGGAGTGATGCATTTGACATGTTCTGGAAATTGGCATTTTGACTGGCCCTGCAATTCGATTCAAGCGACACCGATGCGGCAATCTCCGATGGGGATCGCTTCCGGGACGGTTTTCCGCCTCGGCCCGCTTCCCGTCGGTGTTATTCGAATGGGCTGCAGGTCATTGAAATGCATGCTTCCAGCATCCCGCCTTTACCCCCCCTTTGAAGAGTTCACTTCTCCCGGAATTCACGGTTTGGCAGCACTTTTCGGGAATTGTATCTGCCGTTCTGTTTGAAATGATTCTTCCGAAAGCATGAAAGAGGCTCATCCTGCTGCCTGTTTCGTGATCCGAAAACAACAGTTTTGAAAAAACGGATCGTGAATGTCCAAGGGGGGGGGGTTGGTGTGTAACTGTTTTTCGGATAGTAAGTTGCATCTTTTTCTCTGCGGTTCTTTGTTGCCGGAAATCCTGAATCAAAATGGACACCTTCCGGGAGAGGAACCCTTTCATCATCCGGCAAATGCCGGACAATGAAGTCAGAACACCAAAGGAGTGATTACGGATGCGGTACCGACTGTGTCGTTCCGCGTTATGACAAAGTGACTGTGTGACAGGGAGCGCTAAACGACGGGACCAGCGTTCCTTCTCCGCATTGCCAAAGTCCGCACTGATTCCGGTGGACCTGTTCGCACGTCATGCGGGAACCATGGTGAATTGCGTCTGGAGGATGTTGGAATGCCAATGACTGAACGCTCAATCCGGTTTGTCTCATATAACCCTGCGACAGAAGAACCCGTTGCCGAGTATCCCGCGCATACCCCCGAAGAGGTTGATGCCGTCGTTCGAGCTGCGGCGGATCGATGGGATTCGTGGCGATTTCGCCCCGTCGAAGAACGGGCGCAGCTGATTCAAAGGTTGGGGGAGCAACTCCGGAACGAGTCGGAGTCGCTGGCCCGACTCAGCGTTCTGGAAATGGGGAAACCAATCTCGCAGGCTCGAGCGGAGATCGAAAAATGTGCGCTCCTGTGTGATTACTATGCCCATTACGGCCCAGAGGGGCTGAAACCGGTCGTTGTTGCAGGAAATTCGGCACGTCGCAGCGTCGTCCGGTTCGATCCGCTGGGAGGCGTGCTCGCTGTGATGCCATGGAATTTCCCCTTCTGGCAGGTGCTCCGGTTCGCTGTCCCGACGCTGCTTGCGGGGAATGTGGGAATTCTCAAGCACTCAACAAATGTTCTGGGATGTGCCACAGCCATCGAGAAAGCATTTTTGCAGGCGGGATTTCCGGAGCATGTTTTTTCGTCCCTGAATCTGGATCGCCGCGAAATTTCCGGGCTGATTGGCCGTCCGTTCATTCGGGCCGTGACACTCACCGGAAGTGAGCCTGCGGGAATCTCGGTTGCTGAAGCCGCCGGGCGAAACCTGAAAAAGTGTGTCTTGGAGCTGGGGGGATCCGATCCATTCATCGTTCTGGAGGATGCCGACCTCTCACTGGCCATTCGGAAAGGGATCGAATCGAGAACGATTAACAATGGCCAGAGCTGTATTGCTGCCAAGCGATTTCTGGTGCATCGCAATCTCTATCAGGCCTTCATTGACGGGATGGTGGCGGGGATGGAGTCCCTGAACGTCGGTGATCCACTTGATGAGACAACTCAACTCGGCCCGCTCGCCCGGGAGGATTTGAGGACGACGCTCGACGATCAGGTGCAAAAATCCCTCTCGCAAGGAGCGAAACTGTTTACCGGCGGGAAAGCGATCGACCGTCCCGGGTGGTTTTACGCACCGACGGTGCTGGCAGATGTCGGTGTGAATTGCACCTCGTTCCGGGAAGAGACGTTCGGCCCTGTCGCTGCTGTGACCCCGTTCAGCGATGTAAATGAAGCAATTGAACTGGCGAACCAGTCGGAATTTGGGCTCGGGGCGAGCTTGTGGACAGCGGATATCGAGCGTGCCGAAGCACTGGCAGAACGGATCGAATCGGGCTGTGTCTTCATTAACGACTTCACCAAATCCGACCCAACCGTCCCGTTTGGAGGAGTAAAACGTTCCGGATTCGGGCGAGAGTTGGGAACATTCGGATTGCACGAATTTGTCAACGTCAAGACCGTCTGGACTGGCGGGGCAGCGACGACAAATTCATGATGAGTTCCCTGCAAGGTCAGACCCGGAGTGAGGCACCCTCCCCGTTTGGATCACTTTCCCCGTTCGGACAATAGTCAACTGGCAGGGGAAGCGAAGGTGACCTACAATCCCGGCTTTCCCTTCGGTGGTTTCGAACCTCCGGGGAAGTCTTGACCCCCAATGTTTCATTCCTTTAACGCGAGACCAGCTACCGTCATGGCCGATCCACGTATTCCTTTGAAAAAGGCATGGCTGGCGGGAATTCTGGCATTTCTGCTCCCCGGAGCCGGACATCTCTATCAGGGGCGGTATTTCAAGGCGGCGCTTTATTTCGTCTGCATTCTGGGCCTGTTCCTGACTGGCATGGCGATGGCAGAGTGGCAGGCGGTACAACCCCCGATGAAAGGGGCATTCCGTCAAGGGAAAGTCGGCTCGGTGTTGAAGTTTGTCGCTCAGGCAGGAGTGGGGACCCCGGCTCTTTTTGGTCTCATTCAGCGAGAGCGGTTTGAAAGCCCCCGGAACGTTCCCGTAACGACGCTGACCAAGCCAATGTCTGTCCCTTTTCAGGGAATTGCCGCGATCATGACGGATGAGGGGAATAAAACTGGTTCGGTGACCGGAACAATGACCTTGAAGCCGAGTGACGGTCAGTTCGGACGGGCGACGATCAACGGTGAATTCAAGGGGGAAATGGACGGCAAACCGGTCGAATTTCAACTCTCCGATTTTGTTCAGATTGCCCCTCCCATTGGTGCGGAAAAGGCCCGACCGGTCAGCGCGGGAATTCAGCAGGTCCGAAATGGGCGCCTGGAGGAAATCGGGCACCTGCGAGGGGCCATCCCCCGTTCCTTCTGGAACTGGTTTGAAGTCCCGATGGATGCCATGCAGGAAGAAGACCTGCACCGTCGACTCGGGAAGTATCATGAACTGGCGATGGTCTTTACATGGATTGCAGGGTTGCTGAACGTTCTGGCGATCTGGGATGCGGTCGAAGGTCCTGCTTACGGTTACGGTGACGAAAAGCAGCCTGAACCGGAACCCGTTCCCCCTCCTGCGTGAGCTGTGTTGTTCACGTGGAGGCAGTGATTTGCTGTTGAACGAATTTCACGGGGCGACAGCACCAGTCGAGATCATTTCCGTGTTCATTTTCGGAGCAGACAGGATCGATTTCCGACATTGCCGCAGTCCCTTACCTGATTAATGTGACTATGAATATCACCTGGTTTCTGTTTCCGCTCGCGGGGGCCATCAGTCTGGTCTGGAACGCAAGCCGTTATGAATCGACCGAGTTGATTCTGAAACGATCGCTTCGAATGTTCATCCAGATCCTGATTTTCATGGCGATCATTCTCGCGATCCTCGTGGCCCTCTCCTACAAACTTTAGTTTCAAGGAACCCGAGTCGTCGAAGTGTCGCGGAGCCCGCAGATTCGACCGTCTGTGTTGTTTAACGATCTGGCCGTTTCGATTTTCCAGTGTGACCATTTTTGATTGAGAAGCCGTTCATCCGGTTCGCTCGATTTGCCTGTTGACGTTTGAAACCCATGTCAGACATCCCAAAACTCTACGATCCTGCTGCTGTCCAGTCGAAGTGGTTTTCCTACTGGGAAACGCATGGCTTTTTCAATGCGGACCCGAATCCAAACAGGAAGCCCCATACCATTATGATCCCCCTTCCCAACGTCACGGGGGCGCTGCATATGGGGCATGCACTGAACTGCACCTCGCAGGACCTGATCACCCGCTGGCGGCGCATGCAGGGGTATGAAGCCCTGTGGATGCCGGGAACCGATCACGCCGGGATTGCCACTCAGGCAGTTGTGGAGCGCCGGATGCTCGAAGAGGAAGGGCTCACCCGGCATGATGTCGGACGCGAGGCTCTGGTCAACCGGATCTGGCGATGGAAGGACACCTATGAAAAGCGAATCGTCGGCCAGTTGAAGTCGCTGGGGGCCAGCTGCGACTGGAGACGGATTCGGTTCACACTCGATCCGGTCTGTGCGGCGGCAGTCCGTCGGACGTTTTTCAAGATGTTTTCCGATGGCCTGATCTTTCGGGGGAAACGTCTGGTGAACTGGGACTGTCATCTGCAGACGGCTGTCGCAGATGATGAGGTTTTTGAAGAAGAGATCGCAGGGAACTTCTGGACGTTTAACTATCCGGTTGTTGATGACGCTGGGAATCCAACGGGAGAGTCAATTCGCTTCAGTACCACCCGACCCGAGACAATGCTCGGGGACTGCGCCGTCTGTGTGCATCCAACTGATGAACGATACACCAGCTTGATCGGGAAAAAGGTTCGAATTCCGGTCAATGGCCGACTGATCCCCATCATCGCCGATGCCCTGCTGGCAGATAAGGAACTCGGAACGGGTGCTGTGAAGGTCACACCGGCACATGACCCCAACGACTACGCCTGCTACATGCGCAATCCGGAAATCGGGATCATCAATATCCTCAATCCGGATGGGACCTTGAACGAACATGGGGGGCCCTGGCAGGGAATGGATCGTCTGGAAGCCCGCCCGCTCATCGTGGAGAAAATGGAGGAACTCGGCCATTTTGAAAAGGTCGAGGACCGCACGATCCCCCTCAAGCACAGCGATCGTTCCAAGACACCGGTCGAGCCGTATCTCAGTGATCAATGGTTCGTCAAGATGGGCGACATCAATGGAGAACCGGGACTGGCACAGATGGCGATTGATGCCGTCGAAGACAATCGTGTCCGGTTCTTCCCGCAGCGATACGCGAAGACCTATCTCTCTTGGCTGGGTGAGAAACGGGACTGGTGTATCTCCCGTCAGCTCTGGTGGGGACATCGGATTCCGGTCTGGAGCAAGCGATTTGAGACGGAAGAGGAAGCGACACAGTTTCTCGCGGACAATCCCGGTTCCTCGCATATGTTCATTACCCGTGCTGAGTCCGACCCGAATCAGATCCTGATCTGCGTCGATCATGTTTCGGATGAGATGAAGGAAAAGGTCGACCTGTCGATCGCGATGCTGGAAGCTTCCGGGTTCGAACAGGATCCGGACGTGCTTGATACGTGGTTCTCTTCGGGAATCTGGCCGTTTGCCACACTGGGATGGCCAGACATGACGAAGAACCCTCCGCTGGATGAAAATGCTGTTGCACTTCAGAAAGATGCCAGACCGTCTCCAGCTGAGTTGCAGGACCCGCACGCAACCCAGACCAATCGGGTCCTGAACTACTTCTACCCCGGCAGCGTGTTAATCACCTCGCGCGACATCATCACCCTCTGGGTGGCCCGTATGGTGATGTCCGGGCTTTACACAATGGGGGATGTCCCGTTCCACCATGTTCATGTTCACCCGAAGATTCTCGACGGGTTCGGGCAGACCATGTCGAAATCGAAAGGAAACGGTGTCGACCCGGTTGATCTGATCGACAAGTACGGGACCGATGCGGTCCGCTTTACGATTGCTTCGTTCGCTGGGGAAACGCAGGACGTCAAGCTGCCGATCAGCTATGAGTGTCCCAAGTGTCAGACTCTGATTCCACAGACGTTGAAGCACCAGAAGGCGAAGCCCGAAGGGGGGCCGAAGCCGACCATTCACTGTCCGAAGTGCAAGGCGGATTATCAGTACACCAGCCCGAACTACGACCCCGATCCGGATGTTCCTGTCGCCCGGATGGTGAGCGATCGGTTTGAATACGGCCGGAACTTCTGCAACAAGTTCTGGAATGCCGCCCGATTCGCGATGATGAATCTGTCGGACTACTCCCCCGGAGAGGTCCGCGAAGATCAGTTGAAGATGGAAGACCGGTGGATTCTCTCCCGGCTCTCTTCGACCGCAAAAATCATTGACGAATCTCTCGGGCGATATCAGTTCGATGCAGCAACCCGGGCGGTCCGTGACTTCACCTGGAATGAATTCTGCGACTGGTATCTGGAGATGGTTAAACCTCGGCTTCGCAAGTCTGAGGATGCTTCTCCAGAAGCCATCGAGGATCGTCAGGTCGCCCAGCGAGTCCTGTTGAGTGTTCTCGAGACGTTGGTCCGACTGCTTCAGCCCTTTACACCATTTCTGTGTGAGGAACTCTGGCAGCGACTCAAGGAGATTGCTCCGGTTCGGGCACTCCCTCCCGAAGGAGGCTCAAGTGCGCAGGCTGGTATCGTCCTGTCTCCCCGGCAGGCTGAGGAGGCAGTCATCATTGCCCGATGGCCAAGCCTTCCTGTGGGCTGGCAGGATGCCTCTCTGGAGAGGCGGTTTGAACGACTTCAGGAAACCATCGCTGCGGTCCGAAATGTCCGGTCCATTTACAACATTCCTCCGAGCAGTCCCGTCAAACTCTATCTGAGGGCAACTCCCGAAGTGGCGAGCGACATGCAGGCGGTTGCCGGTCAGTTTGACAACCTTGCGAAAGCGGTTCTGGAAGCAGTCGGAGCGGAAGTGGAGCGGATTAGTGGCTCCGCAAGTTTCAGCCTCGGCGATGCAGACGGATACATTCCGCTGGCAGGACTCATTGATACCGGAGCAGAGCTTCAGCGTCAGATGAAGGAAGCGGAGAAGTTGCGCAAGCACATCGCCGGTCACTCAGCGAAACTTGAAAACGAGGCCTTTGTCAGCAAGGCTCCTGCTCACGTCGTTGACCAGATTCGGGAGACACTTGAGCAGCTGAAAAACCAGCTCAAGAGCGTGGAAGATGTTATTGCCGATCTGAAGTGATCCCGCTTGAGGGCATCTCACGAATGTGTGCCGTTTCAAAGGTGAGAAACGCAGTGTTTCAGGGAAGATCGACCGCGACACTCCCCTGAGGCAGGACACTCCCCTGAGACAGGGGCTTGCCCGTCGAGTCCTGGGCAAGAGAGAACCCCCCGGCGGATGAAGAATGAGTTGAAATAAGGTGAGTTGTTTTCCCCGGTCGTGAAACATTCCGACCGGGAAAAGAGCTCCCTGCTCCGAACCGGACTCTCACCAGCCGAGAGACATGTTCGTTTCGATGGTCTTCTGAGCCTCTTGCAGATCAACTCCGGTCTCGTGCATGTAGAGCCGGATGGCGTGGACCTTGTCACCGGAGGCTTTGGCGAGACAGTCCCGGGCGGTGTCGCAAGGATCGCTGGTCGATTCCAGACCGAGCAGCCGCTTGGAGATGACCCAGACATCGCGAGGCCGTCGGGTCACCCGGGTCACTTCCTCTTCCGGATAGTGTTCCTGAGCGAACTTCCGGGCCTGCTCCTCCCCTTCCGCCCATCCGATCATGATGTGGGCGCTGGTCTCAATTTCATATAACGGCATGACGCTTCTCCTGCTTCGAAACGATCTCTCAGGAATTCTCTCTGTAACTCACTCCAGACGTGATTCGGCAAGAGTGTTCGGGGAATGTGAGTTTTCCAGTTGATGATGACGTCACTGGCCCAAAGTCAGGGCGTCAACCAGCTCATTTCACCACGCGGCGAATTTCTTCGACTGAAGTGACTCCCCTCACAACGAGTCTAAGGCCTTCCTCAGCCATGTACAACATGCCATCTTTACGAGCTTCATTCCGAATGGCCGACATCGCGGCGCTGTCTCGAATCAGGTCCCGCATCCGGTCGTTCAGATACAGGAACTCATAGACACCAATTCGTCCGAAATAACCGGTCCCCCCGCATTTGGTGCAGTGATTTTCACCTTCAGGAGGTCGGTAAAACTCCTTGATTTTTCCGGGCGGCAGTCCAACCGATTTCAGAAGTTCGGCCGACGGGGGATAGGGTTGACGGCATTGTGTACAGAGGCGACGAGCCAGACGCTGGGCCAGAATGGCCGAAACGGCGGTCGAAAGCATGAACGGTTCGACCTTCAGGTCAAGAAGCCGGTAGAGTGCGGTCAGCGAATCATTGGCATGAACGGTCGAGAAGACCATGTGACCCGTGTTGGCAGCCTGACAGGCAATCTTCGCTGTCTCTTCGTCTCGAATTTCTCCAATCATCACCACATCGGGGTCCTGACGCAGAATACTTCGCAGCGATTGAGCAAAGGTGGTTCCCCCTTTGGTGTTAATCTCAATCTGCGTCACATTCGGCATCTTGTATTCAACAGGGTCTTCGACGGTGATGATATTTTTTTCGTAAGCGTCCAGTTCGTTGATCGCGGTGTAGAGCGTGGTCGACTTCCCTGCCCCTGTTGGTCCACAGACCAGCAGAAGCCCGTGCGGCTGGTTGATCACTTCAATCAACTTGTCCTGAACCGCCTTTCGCATTCCCAGATCAGCCATCTTGCTGACCGAGTTTGCCTGGTCCAGAATTCGCATACTGACCTTTTCGCCATGACGAGTCCCCTGTGATGCGACGCGGAAGTCGATCTCTCGGCCGTCCAGCTGTGCTGCGAAGCTTCCATCCTGCGAACGTCTTCGCTCGGTGATATCCATGGCACACAACACCTTGAAGATGTTGGTGACGGCATCGCCGGTTGCTTTGTCAAACGCCTCTGCCGGATACATCACTCCATCGATGCGCAGACGTACTGCCAGCTCGTCGTCTTTCGGCTCCAGATGAATATCTGTGGCCCGACGAAGAATCGCGTCGTAGACCAGTTCTTTTGCGGCGACGTAACCCTTGGAGGACTCCACCTGCTTGGACCGGGCGACGTCTGTCTGGCCCGTTCGCGACTTTCCGACAAAAGTGATCGGGGGGCCGGTGGTCGGATCAATCCGGTCGCGGCGCCGGAACTGAATTCCAATCCGCGCCAGTTGACGACGGGACCATGCATCCAGGTGAGCAATCGTCATCACCCGGCGCCCTTCGGGAACCCGAAGATTTCGCTCCCGGATGTACAGTCCCAGCGGGAGTCCGAGCGCCAATGCGAGTCCGCCTGTTCCGAGGATGAAATTGGGCATCACAATGGCTGCCAGGACTGCAAGGACTCCGCCGATCAACATGCAGCTGTTCCAGAAATCCGGACGGACCTTCAGGCCTCGGCTGTCTTCATGGACCCAGTTGGAGTAATACAGCCAGAAGGCCATCAGCCCGCATAGCATCAACAACTTCCAGTCGGCCAGATACCGACCCGTTTCGTGCGTTCCCGGGACTGTCACATTTGGATGATCAGGACGGGTTGGGGTATGGGTTCCCCGGACAAACGGGTCCAGGGCCGTTGGATACTTCCCGACTCCTGTCACCGGAGTCTGTGCCCAGGCGTCTCCAGACGCCATCAGAAGAACCGTTCCGATCACGAGGGCGATCAGGCTGCTTCGAAGGAATCGATGAGTCAATTGGTCCATCTGCAACGTGCCGCCCTGATCATCTGGAGGGGAAGAGTTGGCCTGCCCCAAGTGCTTCGATTTACAGTTTCGAATTTTGTACTGGTAATGCACGGGCAATGTCGCTGCCCAAGCATTCGCCAGCGGTGACTTAAAGAATGGCCGGTGCTTTTACCTTGATGCCCTTGAGCATCATCTTCAGCTCTTCGACGTTTGGCGAGATCTCGAAGGCAGCGGCCCGGGAAATCAGTTCCTTCTGGACGAAGTAATACAGCGAATCATTAAAGACCTGCATCCCTTCATCTTTTCCGATCTGAATCGCTGCGAACAGTTTTTCGTCCTGCTTTTCCTGTACGAGCTTGCGCACCGTTGCGTTGAACAGCATGATCTCGACGATCGGGACTCGGCTCGGTTTTTCCACGATGGTCTTGAGCAGTTTTTGTCCGACAACCGCCTTCATGTTCATCGCCATGCTCGCCCGGATCGCGCTGTGCATGCTCTGCGGGAACAGGTCGAGAATACGCTGAATAGTTCCCGGTGCGCTGGAGGCGTGAATCGTTCCGTACACCAGGTGACCGGTTTCCGCAGCGTGAATCGCGGTTTCGAACGTCTCCTGGTCTCGCATTTCCCCCACCAGAATGATGTCGGGGTCTTCTCGCACCGCATGCTTCATCGCGACGTGGAAGTCCACCACATCAGCCCCGATTTCCCGTTGGTTGATCAGGCATTTGTTCGGGGTGTACACGAATTCAATCGGGTCTTCGATCGTGAGAATATGCTTGCGGTAATTGTCGTTGATCCAGTTGAGCATGGAGGCAATCGTGGTCGATTTCCCGGACCCGGTCACCCCAGCAAGTAGAACCATCCCCTGATCGAATTTGCAGAGTTCTTCCATGACTGGCGGAAGATAAAGACCTTCGAAGGGGGGAATAGACTGCTCAATCTTTCGGGCGACCATGCCGGGAAGCCCGAGCTGCTTGAACAGGTTGACACGGAATCGCCAGTTTCTGCCTTCGTGCGGGACGATGTGGGCAAAGTCTGCCCCTCCGTCATGTTCCATGATCCGCTTATTGCGGTCGTCCATCACCTCATAGAACATCGCCCACATCTGCTCCTCGGTGATAGGGGGCATGCTTAATGCCCGGATTTCCCCTTTCACCCGAAGCATGGCCGGTTTATTCGTCTGCAGATGAAGGTCGGAGGCCCCATGTTGAATCTGCAACCGGAACAGCTTGTTGATTTCCGGTTCCGGTCGGTTCTTGTTGACAACTGGAGGTCCAGCAATCGGAGCGGGTTCAGCAGGAGCGGCCGGTTTCGCGTGTGATGACATTCAGACGTCCTGAAATTTGAAACTTGAAATTGGAAACGATGTGACTGAGTTCGTAGACGATGTGTGTTGATAGCCCGTTTGCCAGATTACAGGGAGCCGTAAAATTCTACCCTTCTGGCAACCAATGAGTGTAGCAATTTCTTCTCATGCGTGACATCATTTCAAAATGCTCTTCTGTGAGACACCCCTACTGGTGTCTCTGACTCCCTTCGCGAGAAAAGGATTTTCTGCGATGCCGTTGCTTCCCTCAGTCTCTTCTTTGTTACCGGAAGCCTTGATTCGATGGAATCGGAGCTACTCGTGCTGGAAGCAGGCACTCGTCGTGTTGGAACTGTTCCTTCTCTCAATCTCGATGACCAGAGGAGTTTGTGGAGGAGACTGGCCGCAGATTCTCGGCCCAAATCGCAATGGAATTGCGGAGGATGAAAAACTGGCCCCTCGGTGGCCACGTGGCGGCCCTCCGACTCTTTGGGAGCGGCCGATCGGGAGCGGTTATGCCGGGGCTGCCATTGTTGGGGAGCGGGTCTATATCTTTCATCGAGTCGGCGATGAAGAAATCCTGGAATGCCTTCGCCTTTCTGATGGGACATCGCTGTTTCGTGACGCCAGCCCGACGTCGTTCACACCACAGGTTGGGGAGGAAAATGGCCCGCTGTGTGTCCCGGTGGTCCATCAGGATCGCGTTATTACCTACGGCGCTCAGGGACTGTTGACGTGTGTCAATGCGATCAATGGGACACGGCTCTGGCAGCGGAAAACGCACCTCGATTTCAAGGCTCCCGAAGGGTATTTCGGAGCCGGGAGTACCCCGATTGTCGTCGGGGACCATGTGATTGTGAATGTGGGAGGGGCGAAGACCAGTGCTGGAATTGTCGCCTTTTCGCTTAAAACCGGGGAAACCGTCTGGCAGCAGACAAATGAGCCTGCCAGTTATTCCGCACCTGTTCGCGCCGATATCAATGACATTCCGCTGGTGATGATGGTCAGCCGTTACCGCTGCCAGTTACTTGATCCTCAGGCCGGGACCATTCTGTTTCAATTCCCCTTCGGGCAAAGAGGCCCGACCGTAAACGGAGCCTGTCCCCTCATCCTCGGTGATCGGCTGCTGGTGACTTCGAGTTATGGCATTGGCGCTGTCTACGGGCAATTTGACCTGTTGGGATTTGAACCGATTTATGAAGGGGAACGGCCCATCGCGACCCAGTACTGCACGCCGATTCATCAGGATGGATTTCTGTATTTCATTGATGGGCGGGATGATGTCCCCCCCGCAGACCTGAAATGCGTCGAGCTGGCACTGCTGAAATCGAAATCACGCCCCGATGGGAGTCCTTCCACAGACGGCTCGAGGCTGACCTCCCCGGTCCGGTGGATTGAGCATAATTTCGGTTACGGGACGTTATTGCTCGCGGATGGGAAGCTCATCATCCTGAAAACAACAGGTGAGCTTCTGATGATTCAACCGACCCCGGAATCCTTCAAAGTGATTTCGAAATGCCGCCCTCTGACGGGCGTCGCGAGGGCGCTTCCCGCCTTGTCGAACGGGAAACTGGTCATTCGAAATCAGAATACGTTGAAGTGTTTGGCCCTTGGGAGAGGAATTTAG
Source organism: uncultured Planctomicrobium sp. (assembly GCA_938015865.1). Classification (GTDB taxonomy): domain Bacteria; phylum Planctomycetota; class Planctomycetia; order Planctomycetales; family Planctomycetaceae; genus Planctomicrobium. Next base: position 41,738 of record CALLWY010000309.1, on the reverse strand, counting down.
GGAGTCTGTCCGTTCAGAGCGGGAGAAACACTCACGAAGTGTGTGATTTTCTGAACAAGACTGGTATTGAGAATCGATGTAGCAATTCAACACGGGGATTCCCGGCCCTTTCAGCGATGTTCCGTTTCTGCGTCGAGTCGGATCGAAAATGGCGGGGGAAAGCGAGTCGTCCCGGTTCCAGCGGGCCTTTCGACAGAAACGGTCGTTGGCTCCATTCTTTTTTGCGGAAATCTTGAAACCGTGAAAAAAAACTGCGTGGACGGTACATTGAGTTATGTTAGCATGACTTTTGGGTATCAGGGGGTTGTCACGCAGTCCCCTCACCTGTCGGATTGATCGAATTCATTGGCGTTAAATATGTTACAGAGTGGATTCGTAGGTAGATTCCGGCATCGCCAGAGTCCTCGGGAGAGAGTCAGGATGCAATCGACCCGAACTTGCTTGCCCGGCTCAATTCAGGCCGGAATATGGGAAGGAGCCCGAAATGGTTCAGAAAAACGAGTCTTGGGGGGGCAGCGCTTGGGCCCCGGATGCGATGATTCATCAGCCCCGTTAATCTCGCCTCGGACTCGCAGACAGGTCTCCTGTCAGAACCACGACGACGCGACGCCAGAAATTGCGGGCCGAAATTGCTCTCTCGGGCCTCTTCGCTCGCAGTTACCCCGGCAGCTTTGATGGTCGTTGGGGTCGCAAGGGTTTGTTGCCCGCCGGCGACCACATCTCCGCCACTTCTCGCCCGGATGTTTGCTGCTCCTGAGTGACCGGACCGTATGATCTGTAATGTCGGCTCGTCGGTTGATGTCATGAGGGGTTTGGTAATCTGGCGGAAACGTGACGGCTCGGGGCTCAAAAAAGATGGTGAAGTCAACAGGAGGTTCAGGATTTCGGAGAATTTGTTCGCGGATTCGGGACAAGATCGTGAAAGTAACATGATTGGTGGATTGGGCCTCGAATCCGTCGACCTCCGAACATCCGCGGAAACCATGAAAATACATACTTCGTGACCACATCATGACCTGTTTTGGCTCTCCTGCGAGGATCGCAGCGGAGCTGGATCCCTTCCGCAACGATATTCTTTGAAACTGTAGATTTTGTGTAGGAGTTGACCCCGTGCATCGACTTGACGCTGGACTGGCTGACCTGATGAAGAGGGCCTCCAAGCGAGGATTTCTGACCTATCAGATGGTCGACGAGTACCTGCCGGATGAAGGAGGCGATCCGGTCATGATGGACCGGATTATCCAGGCGCTTGAAGAACTGGACCTCCCGCTCATCAATGATCCCGATGCGCCTCGCACCGTTGCGGAAAAGACCCGCATGGAGCAGCAGACCACGGACCGTGATGTCACCGAAATGGCATTGGCCCGCGGACTGATCGAACCCGATGCGCCGATGTCCTCTCGTGATCCGATTCGCATGTATCTCAGCCAGATGGGCAACATCCCCCTGCTGACGCGCGAAGACGAAATTTTCCTGGCCAAGCAGATCGAAATCACCCGCAAGCGCTATCGTCGGACGTTGATGGAGTCGGACTTTGCGCTGACAACGGCCGTTGAGATTCTGGAGCAGGTTCATTCCAACGAACTTCCCTTTGAGCGGACGTTGCGAACGTCTGACACGGAAAACACCAGGAAAGAGCAGATTCTCGGGCGTATGCCGGTGAACTTGCCGACCATCCGGCACCTTCTGGCGGAGAACCGGAGAGATTTTGAAATCACCTGTTCAGAAACGGCGACGGCAGAAGAAAAGCAGGCGGCACGTGAACGGATGAAGATTCGCCGACGGAAGATGTGTTCGCTGGCAGAAGAACTCTCCCTCAGGACTCATCGACTTCAGCCGGTTTACAAGCGGATGCAGCAGATTGGTGAGCGGATGTCGGAACTGGTCCGCGAAATCAATCTGATCAAACGCAAGCCAACGGCTGCCAACGAAGTCGCCATGCTTCGTCGGGAGTTGCACGATCTGGTCGACTTGACCTGCGAGACTCCCGAAGAGTTCAAGGCTCGGCTGGATCGGATTCGCGAGCGTTTTGATGCCTGGACTCACGCCAAGCAGCAGCTTTCCGGTGGAAACCTGCGACTGGTGGTCTCGATTGCCAAGAAGTATCGAAATCGTGGGCTCAGCTTCCTGGATCTCATTCAGGAAGGGAATGCTGGTCTGATGCGCGGGGTGGAAAAGTACGAGTATCGCCGTGGTTACAAGTTCTCCACGTATGCGACGTGGTGGATTCGGCAGGCGATCACCCGTGCTGTTGCGGACCATGCCCGGACGATCCGTATTCCGGTCCACATGTTCCAGAGTATCTCGACTCTGAAGGCCAAGAGTGAGCAGATCCGTCAGGAAACCGGACGTGAACCGACGACCGAGGAACTCGCGGAAGCTGTCGGGCTTTCCGTTGAGGAAACGGAACGGATCATGAAGACCTGGAAGCATCCGATCAGTCTGGATACTCCGGTCGGCGAAAGTGAAGATTCCAGCTACGGGGATTTCCTCGAAGACAGCAGCGAGAGCACCCCGGCCGATTCGGCCATGCACCAGATGCTCCGCGACAAGATCACTCACGTGCTGAAGAGCCTGACCTACCGCGAGCGGGAAATTATCAAGCTCCGCTACGGGTTGGGAGATGGCTACAGCTACACGCTGGAAGAAACCGGGCGTATTTTCAAGGTGACTCGCGAGCGAATTCGCCAGATTGAATCGAAGGCACTCCGGAAACTTCAGCATCAGACCCGGGCTGAACACCTCCGGGGATTCGTCGAATCTCTGTACAACGGTGACGCAGAATTGCCTTCCGTTGAAGTCGAAGAAGAGGACATGGAATCGGCCAGACTGTAAGGCTGCTCCCTGTTGATTTTGAAATTCTGTCCAGGCGGCACGGTTCTCCGTGCCGCTTTTTGCATGAATCTGGACGATCTTCCGCTATCATTGTGCGGATCGGACGCCCCGGTATCGTTAACCTGTTGTGGGAACGTCAATTGGGTAAGGCTATTGCAGCAGGTTCCCAACGCGAACCGGGCGGCGTGAGTTTTCATTGAGCGATGCAATCGACGTCAATCCGTGGGGACTTTCTCTGCGGGCTGTCGGCGGATGAATATGGTCGATTGAACAAGAGGATCAGGAAATGGGACGGGATTTCGAGAATCGCAAGCACGCAATCTTCAAAACAGCGGCTCAGAAATCAAAGCTTTATTCCAAATACGGAAAGCAGATTTACGTCGTTGCCAAGAATGGTGTGCCTGATATTGAAGCGAATCCCGCTCTTCGCAGCATGGTGGAGAAGGCCAAACGGGATCAGGTTCCTGCCCATGTGATCGAGAAAGCGATTCAGAAGGCCAAAGGGACTGGCGGAGAGAACTTTTTGCCGGCCCGCTACGAGGGGTTCGGTCCTGGAGGATGTATGGTTGTTGTCGACTGCCTGACAGACAATAACCAGCGAACGATCTCCGAAGTCCGTAACTGCTTTACCAAGACCGGCTCCAAGATGGGGGCAACCGGGTCGGTTTCGATGTGGTTTGATGAACTGGCGGTTCTGCAATTCAAGGGGGACAACGAGGACCAGGTGCTGGAAGCACTGTTGGATGCGGATGTTGATGTCGTTGATGTCGAGTCCAAAGAGGGACGCATTACGATCTTTGCTCAGCCAACAGACCTTTTTAAAGCCAAGAACGCTTTGCTTGAAGCGTTTCCCGGTCTGGAGCTGGAGGCTCAGGAAATTTCCCTGTTTCCTCAGAGCAAAAAGGAGATCAGCGAGGAAGACCGTCCGATGTTCGAGAAGTTCATCAACATGCTCAACGATTGTGATGATGTTCAGGAGGTCTACCACAACGCGGAGTTTCCGGGCGGAGCAGATTCCTGAACGACGTGGGATTCTCCAGCTTCAACACACAGACTGACAAAGGTCTCCCTCTAAAAAGAACTGAGCAGGCCACTTGGCCTGCTCAGAGGGACCTTCAAGGTTCTACAGGAACCGGGATTCCTGTGAATTATCCGATACGACCAATCGGCTTCGGCTCATCGTCTGCTGGCTTCTCAGTCTTCTGAGGCAGCGTTGCCTTGCCCTGTGCGATGGCTTCGGACAGATAGTTGAGGATGATGCGGATTGACCGGATGCTGTCGTCGTTCCCCGGAATAGGAAGGTCAACGCTATCCGGATCGGAGTCCGTATCGATCAGGGCAACTGTGGAGATGCCCAGAATCTTGGCTTCGTGAATGCAGTTGTGCTCTTTGCTCGGATCGACAATGACGATCGCTTCCGGCAGGCGATTCATTTCCCGAATCCCTCCCAGGTTGCGACGAATCTTGTTCAGCTCACGACGCAGACGGGACTGCTGCTTCTTCGAATAGGTCGCCAGTTCACCGCTGGTTTCGAGGTTTTCCAGCTCTTCCAGTCGCTTCAGGCGGTAACGGATGGTTCGGAAGTTGGTGAGCGTTCCTCCCAGCCACCGCTCTGTGCAGTATGGCATTCCGCAAGCTTCCGCAGCCTGCCGAACGGTGTCGACTGCCTGACGCTTGGTTCCGACGAAGAGGATCAGGCTTCCCTGTGCAGCGACTTTGTGCAGGTACTTCTGAGCCCGAACCAGTCCACGGACGGTTTCTTTCAGGTCGATGATGTGGATGTTATTGCGCTTCCCGTAGATATACGGGCGCATTTTCGGGTTCCACTTGCTGGTCTTGTGACCAAAATGAACACCGGCTTCCAGAATGTCTTTGACGACGATAGGTGTCACGTTCGACTCCGTTAGGCATGGCCGAGGACGTTGCCCCGTGGCCATTAACAACAAGGATTTCGCAAGGGAGATCCGGGGACGTCCCGGGCTCCGACGCCGCGTTCACACGGCGACCGTCTTCCACTGCCCCAGCCATTACTGGTTCGGGGACAGGAAGAATCGGGGATAGTAATGAAGAGGGAACGGTGGCGTCAAATGTTCGAGTTTCAGAGTGAAAGTGCTTGCCAGATCACAGGTTACGGGGTTGTTGGCATCGATTTGTCGTTGCGGGACCGGGGGGAACTTGCGCCCAATCTCTGTCAAGTTGCATTCAGACGTTTGTCCTCCCCGTGTTTTGGGGCCGTTCGGTGGAGGCAAAACTATTGAAATTTGCCGGAACCTGTTGGTCTTTCGGACATTTAATGGAGAATGGGAATACTTTTGAGTTCCGGTGATCCCTTGATTCAAAACAGGGTTCCGTGAAGTGTTGCTACTTTTCCGGAAATTCTCGTGAAATCAGGACGATTTTGACATCAAAAACCGGAATTTCACGTGGTGAAATATCAGCAGTTGTTATTGTATTGTCGAGTTGCGATGCCTTCGCTGATGCCAGAGTCGTATGCAGCCTTGGCAAAATTGAACGAAGCCATTCGTTTGGGGAGTCTGCAGGTGAGAGAATTTTCCCAAATTGTCCGGGACCGGGTTTTACAGCGCCGCTCTCGCGGGACTTCGTTGTTGACAGCAGGTTTGATTGCAGTCCTGGCAGTCGGGGCCTGGGATTCCCTTTCCGCTGCTCCCCCAAAGACTCCCAATCGCTCTAACCCGAAGTCTGCTGCATCAAAAAAAGCGGAACCCAAATCTCGTCTGCCCGTCTTCGAAAACAGCAAAGTGAACGTCGTCGGGGTCGATCCGGCCCTTCGGGAAGAAGCTCTTCGGAGTGCCCGCAAGATCGATGAACTGATCAACGCCGATCTGGCACGAAACCGGATTCAACCGAACCCGATGACGAGCGACCAGCAGTTCGTCCGTCGTGCCTATCTGACTATTACCGGAACCATCCCGCGTCCTGAGCAGGCGGAATCGTATTGCCGATCGACGTCACCGGATAAGCGACTGGGGCTGATTGATCGGCTCATGGGAACTCCGGCGCATCCGAGCCATCTCTACAACATGTGGGCAGACACCCTCCGCCTCGTCGACCGGGTCGGAGGAAACAATCCATTGGAGCCTTACCGTGAATGGGTAAAGGAATCGCTGCGAAAGAACCGTCCGTATGACGAGTTTGTCCGTGAAATGCTGACTGCGGAAGGCTATGTCTGGGAGAATCCTGCAGCGGGATATCTGTTGCGGGATCGTGGAATGCCGCTGGATAACCTTAACAACACTGTGCGAATTTTCCTCGGGACGCAAATTGGTTGTGCCCAGTGTCACGACCATCCCTTCGATCGATGGACGCAGAAGGAGTTCTATCAGCTGGCGGCGTTCGTTGCGGGGAATGACTACAGTTACCAGACGAATCGGCAGCTTCGGCAAATGCTTTCAAGAAACAAGCCAAAGACGATTCCAGAAGGGGGCTGGTTCTACGAAAAAATCGATTACAACTCCCCGGAAGGTCGCCTTGCCCAGCAGATGCTGCAAATGAACAACAGACGGGTTGGCGAGAATCCGAAAGCACAGCTTCGGTTCCCGAAGGACTATGCGTACGACAATGCCAAGCCCGGCGAGGTTGCTGTTCCGGCGGTGATTTTTGGGGCAAACCCTGATCTGAAAGGAAAGTCCCGCCGAGAGGCATTCGCCAACTGGGTCACGTCCGATGACAACCCTCGATTCGCCCGCACCATCGCAAACCGGCTCTGGAAGCACACGTTCGGGCTGGGGCTGATTGAGCCGATTGATGACATGAAAGATGACACGGTCGCCGTCAACCCGGAGTTGATGGAGTACCTGGAATCGGAAATGAAGCGGCTGAAGTACAACACGCGTGAGTTCCTCCGCATCCTTTACTACACCGAGACATTCCAGCGTCAGGTGACCTACGATGATCTTGATCCGGAAGTGGCGTATCACTTCCCCGGCCCTGTGCTGCGACGCATGACTGCCGAACAGGTCTGGGACTCACTGCTGACCCTGACTGTTGAGAACCCGGACTACCAGTTCAACTTCGTCAAGGAATTCTCAAAGGCGATCGATCTGAGTCGGGTGAAGACCGTTGACGATGCCCTGAAGCAGGTCAAAGCGTATCGTTCCTATCAGCAACTTGTCTCGGCGGAGCGAAAGAAGACCCAATACATGGGACAGGAGTTACTGCCAGCATCGGAGATGAGGCAGCCATTGCCTGATGGGCATTTCCTCCGCCAGTTCGGTCAAAGTGATCGGGAACAGATCGACGACAGTTTCCTCGAAGGAAATGTTCCACAGCTTCTGGCGATGTTCAATGGGGCTGTGACACACATGATGCTGGAGCAGGGATCGGTGATTTACAACACCGTGACCGCAAGGAAGTCCGTTAATGATCAGATTGATGTGATGTTCTGGGCCCTGCTCTCTCGCGAACCGACCCGTACGGAGCGTCAGATGGCACTCGCAGAGATTCGGGCCAATGGTCCTGCAGGATGTGGAAACGTCATCTGGGCATTGTTGAATACCAGGGAATTTCTCTTCGTCCAGTAGTTCAGGAACTGTTTGACATTCCACTGCAGATGGTGTTGTTGGGAACTGCTTTCAGCAGGTGTCGATTTACAGGATTGTTTTCAAGAGACCAGAAAGTCGGACATGGACCTTTTCAAGCTTGATCCGGTCAGTCGACGTCAATTTATCTCCCGAGTGGCAAAACAGGCCTTTGGGCTGTCGATTCTCCCGGGGCTGAGCCATCTGGCTGAAACCGCCTCCGCAGCCCCTTCCTCTTCTGCTCCTGCCAAGCATTTGATTTACATTCGCTTGACTGGAGCGATGAGTCATGTGGACACCTTCGACCCCAAGCCGGGCAAGGATGTCATGGGAGAAACGAAGGTAATTCAGACCAAGCTGCCGGGTGTGCAGTTTGGAGAGTTCCTTCCCCAGCTGGCGACGATGGCCAATGACCTGGCGATTATTCGTTCGATGAACACATCGACGGCGGACCACACACAGGCCAGCTATCTCCTGCAGACCAGCTATCGGAAAATTGCGTCGATTGCTCATCCCGGACTGGGGTCGTGGGCTCAAAAGGTTCTGGGTGACAGCCATAAGACGCTTCCGAGTACGGTGCAGATCGGAAATGGGGTCGGACCGGGGTATCTCGGCTCGCGCTATGCACCCGTTCCCGTCGGAAATCCAGCTGACGGGCTCGCCAATACAAAGTCTCCGGCTTACCTGACCGATTCCAGCTTCGAAAAGCGAATCCGGCTATCCGAGGCATTCGACAAGGAATTCCGGATGCTGGCCAAGAACAATTCGAACGTCAACGGTTATGACGACCTGTATCAGAGCGCGATTGCATTGCTGCACAGCCCCGATCTGAAGGCGTTTGATCTTTCACAGGAACCGGTCAAGGTGAAGGAGAGTTACGGAAACAGTCGTGTCGGGATGGGGGCACTTCTGGCACGGCGACTCATTCAAGGGGGAGTCCGCTGTGTTGAAGTGACGTATGGAAGCTTTGATCACCATACCGAACTCTGGGACCGACTTCCGGGGATGGCATCGGCCGTCGATCAGGCTGTTGCAGCCCTCATTAAAGATCTCAAGGAGACTGGTCTCATCAAGAAGACCGTTGTTGCGGTCTGTGCGGAATTCGGACGTGGACCGCGAATCAATCAGCGGGCCGGCCGGGATCATCACCCGGCAGCCTTCTCTGCGCTTCTTGCTGGAGCGGGAATCAAGACCGGGCAAGTCTATGGCAAGTCTGACGAAGAGGCGTATCACGTTGAAGAAAACGGTGTCGAGCCGGGCGACTTCAACGCAACGATTGCCCGGTGCCTGGGGATTGATCCAAAACTGGAGATTTATTCCCCAAGCGGCCGGCCATTCACGATCGGAAATGGGTCTGGCGGAGTCGACGAGCTCCTGAGTTGATCGGTCTTTGCGATTGCTGCTGACCCATCGGCCTTGTCCAGCGGGAACGCCCGGTGGCTTCCGACACGTCAATGGGACCCAACACAATTCAACACAGTGGGAGTGACGCCGAATCGCTCCCACTGTTGTTTTGCAACCGCACCATCACGCGATTCCATTGAACAGTGGTCGTCGTTGTCAGGGCTGACGATGACCGATTAATTTAAATGAGTCATTTACAGACTTCGGCTGAACTCCCGCAGAAACTCCAGTAGGTCCGGGTCACGCACCTGTTCAGTGGTGACCAGATCGATCTTAATGGCATCCTGACCGCTTCGATGGGGGGTGATCTCCCGATTGTTTCCCAATGCTGCAATTCGGCCGAGTGCGAATTTTCCGGTTGGTGCCAACAGTGACAGGTAAATCCCGTCGCGACGCTTGGTCTGGACTTCAATCGACGGGGATTTCCTGTCCTGATAACGATAGGAGACCTGGGTCTTTCCAGACCAATCGGGGGTAAACTGCGGCAGGTTCTTTTCGATCAGGTCGAACAGTTCTTCGATCGTCTCTGCTTTCCAGGCCACCCGCTTTGAGGATGGGAATCCTTTCCGCGACGTATGCCACTTCCGCCCGAGGATCTTCCACGGACTCAAGTCTTCCAGCGACACTCCACTCTGGTTGACCTGTTTGAGATAGGCGCTGGCGGCCTCTTTCAGGAAGCGAACAAACTCCGGATGATCAATCTCCTCTTTCCAGTGGACATCCAGAATCACTTCCTGAAACGGCCCTTTGACGTCGTTAACCCGGACGCGGTCGCTTCGGTTGTAAATCTGCAATTCATCCAGCTCATTGACCGATTTCAGTGGGATTCGCTTCTGAAGGGCTGCTTCTGTGAAGGTTCCCTTAGGAACGCGGAAATACATCCGGAGCAGCCATTCATCACCAGTAAGGGCATGAAAGAACCATCCTGTTCCTGCCTTCTTCTCCGAGGTGATTTCCACGTGAGCCTGATCGTTCCAGTTAGCTTTTTTCAGGCCCGGAATCTTCTCTAGATGATCGACCACGAAGCTCAGTGCTTCCCCCTCCCAGCGGACCGGTTTCCCATTGCGGGCAATGCGTGTCGAGGTATGCCATTTCCGCCCGTCCGTCTGCCAGGGGGAGGCCACTTCCTTCCCGACGCTGGCGATATCCATGTCCCCTTTCCGCTTCTGGGCAGCGGCAGCGACGTCGAAGACTTCAATTTGGGAGCGTTCGTCCGTTTCAAGAACCGGTTTCAGAAGCTCCCCTGTCCAACTACGAAAGACCACCCCGTCCGTCTCTGCAGAGGGGCTTTTCCCGTTCTTTCCGTTCTTCTTTGAACGGGGCGAGGGCAAGGCCTGAATGTACCGCTGAGACTGCGCGACCACATCTTCCGGAGTTCCGGCAGCGACGATCCACCCCCCTCCGATTCCGGCTTCCGGGCCGAGATCAATGATCCAATCCGCCGTCTTGATCACGTCGAGATTATGTTCAATAACAACCGCGGTGTTCCCCTGCTCGACAAGGCTGTTGAGCACCTTGAGCAGTTTCACGATGTCATCGAAGTGCAGTCCGGTGGTCGGTTCATCAAGAAGATAGAGGGTTCGTCCGGCATTCGGCTTGGCGAGTTCAGCGGCGAGTTTGACGCGCTGGGCTTCTCCTCCGCTGAGTGTCGTGGCGGACTGTCCCAGCGTGAGATAGTCCAGTCCGATCGCGGCCAGTGTCGCCAGAGGAGCGCGGATCTTCGGGATATTGTCGAAGACTTCGAGGGCCTGTCCGACGGAGAGGTCGAGCACGTCGGAAATGGAATACCCTTTGTATTTGACCGCGAGGGTTTCCTGATTGTACCGCTTCCCCCGGCACGTTTCGCACTCCACCCAGACATCGGGGAGGAAGTGCATTTCGATCTTCTTCTGTCCCATTCCTTCACAGTCTTCGCAGCGTCCCCCCGGCCGATTGAAACTGAAACGCCCCGGCTTGAAGCCGCGAATTCTGGCTTCGGGAAGTTTGCTGAACAGTTCGCGAATGGGATCAAAGACGCCGGTGTAGGTCGCAGGGTTCGAGGCCGGAGTTGCTCCCAGAGGGGATTGATCCACGGCAATCACGCGGCTGATCTGTTCGACTCCGCTCATTGTGTCATATGGGCCGGGAATGTCCCCCTGACGACGCAGATGCCGGATGACCGCCCGGGCGACGGTCTCCTGAATCAGCGAACTCTTTCCAGACCCGGACAGCCCGGTGACGCAGGTGAGTGTTCCCAACGGAATCTGGACGTCAATGTCCCGCAGGTTGTTGTGACGACATCCCGTCAGCTGAAGCCAATGCCCTGCGGGAGGATCTCCGTACGCCTCACGGACGTTTGCGGGGTCATCGATGGGAGGGGCCTTCGGATCGAGTCGCTGCATTCGTCGGTGAAGCGGGATTGGAATCCCCTTCCTCCCCGACAGGTAGTCCCCGGTGAGAGAACCGGAGTTGGGCTTCATGATCTGCTGAGGAGACCCCTGAGCAGTAACAGTTCCCCCGAAGCGTCCCGAACCGGGTCCGAAGTCATAGAGCCGATTGGCCGCCTCGATGACTTCCCGGTCATGCTCAACGAGTACCACCGTGTTCCCAAGGTCGCGCAGCTTCTTCAGGGCCTCGACCAGACGGCCGTTGTCGCGGGGATGCAGACCGATGGTCGGTTCGTCAAGAACGTAGAGGACTCCGGTCAGGGCGCGTCCAATCTGTCCCGCCAGTCGGATTCGCTGGGATTCTCCCCCGGAGAGGGTTGGCATCCCCCGATTCAGTGTCAGATAATGCAGTCCGACTTCGACCAGAAACGTTAATCGGTGGATTGCTTCGTTGAGGAGGTCCCCGGCAATGTTCTTCTGGTGCTTGTCCAGCTTCAGGGACTTGAGGAAGTCGAGGACTTCAGAAAGGGGAAGATTGCAGAGGGCCGGTAGCGTCATGTCGTTCAGGCGAACTGCGGCAGCGTCCTCACGGATGCGGTCGCCATGACAGACAGAACAGGGGCGTTCGCCGACCATGTCCTGAAGCAACATCCGGAAGGAATAGGAGACGCGGGACGCTTCCTCGATCGCAGGGTAGATCCCCTTGTATTCCACCTGAACCGGGACCTTCGATCCGGGAAACTTAACCGCGATTTTGCGGCTCCCCGTTCCCTGAAGAATCAGACGCTGCTGGCGGGAGTGGAGCTGATACCACGGGACATCGAGCGGAATTCCGAATTCCTGGCTGAGTGCCTCCAGAAAACTCCGGAAGGCTGGGGATTTTTGCGGTCGGGGCCATGCTCCGATGGCTCCCTCCAGCAGCGAGAGATTCGGGTTGCTGACGATTGCAGATGTATTTGTTCCGATCTCTGTTCCCAGTCCTTCGCAGGCGGGACACCAGCCAAGCGGACTGTTAAACGAGAAGTTCTGGGGTGTCAGTTCTTCAAAACTGCGTGGCATGTGTGAGCGAAGCCAATGGGGGATGACGGCTGGTGATCTTGAGAGTATAGCAATGTCTGAACAAACGGACAGATCGCGGGGTGGCCTCCTGTGGTGAGTTTGTCAGTGAAAAGCATTCATCACAATGATGCTCAGATTGTTTTCCTGTGGATCGGTTTTGATGTGAAAGGGCCGATGTGCGGGCGTCAATTCTGCGAAGAATGTCCCGACTCTTGCTGAGCAAATTGACTTTTGGAACCTGAAAAGTCAATTTGCAGGGACCGCCAGTCATCAACAGAAACCCATTGTCTGGAAGCAGATTTGACGATCACTCAGGGAATTGGCTTCGGTACCGGGAGACAGGATTGAAGACGCCTCCATTTTCTCCCCACTGTCGGAATTGCACGTGATGGTGTGATCTCCGGCGAAGTCGATTTTGTCGCCAATCAGAAGACGAACAATTGAGGACTCCGTGTCAGTCCCCCCTTCAGAATCTACCGATCTTTCACTGAATGACCTCGAACGCCGCATGGAGGAGACCATGCTGGCAGACCGGTTTCGGCTGCGCAGAAGTCTTTCGTCGGTCCGGCAACTTCAGAAGCAGAACAAGCCATTCGATCGGGCGCTCGGGCGGTTGAGGCAGGATTTCGATCGAAGCCACAAGCGGTTTCATCAGCGAAAGGAAAGCCTTCCCAAGCTGGACTATGACAATCAGCTGCCGATTTTCGACAAGAAGCAGGAGGTCATCGACGCCCTCAAGAACAATCAGGTAATTGTTGTCTGCGGGGAGACCGGCTCCGGGAAGTCGACTCAGCTTCCAAAGATCTGTCTGGAAGCAGGGATGGGGATTGGAGGGGTGATCGGTCATACACAGCCGCGCCGGATTGCAGCCCGAAGCGTGGCGGACCGGATCGCGGAGGAACTCGGGACGCGGATCGGGGATCTGGTGGCGTTCAAGATCCGGTTCACTGACACCAGCTCCCCGCGAACCCTCATCAAGTTGATGACCGATGGAATTCTGCTGGCGGAAACGCAGTCGGACCGCTTTCTCAATCAGTATGACACCATCATCATCGATGAAGCTCATGAGCGTTCACTGAACATTGATTTCCTGCTGGGCTATCTCAAGCGTCTGCTTCCGAGCCGTCCCGAGTTACGGGTCATCATTACGTCCGCGACGATTGATGCCGAACGCTTTGCGACCTTCTTCGGAACACCGGAAAAGCCGGTCCCGGTGATTGAAGTCTCCGGCCGGACCTATCCGGTGGAGATCCGGTATCGTCCCCCGGTCGAGGAAGAAGGAGACAGCGAGATCGACTGGCCCCGGGCAGCAGCGGATGCCTGCGAAGAGCTGATTCTGGAAGGGCCGGGAGACATTCTCGTTTTCATGCCGACCGAACGCGACATCCGCGAGACCGCCCGTGTTCTTGAGGGGCGAAAATTCGGTGGTCTGGCCTCGCAGATCGAAATCTTGCCGTTATTTGGCCGTCTATCTGAAAAAGAGCAGCACCGGGTTTTCGAATCGCATTCCAAGCGCCGCATTGTCATTGCCACAAACGTGGCGGAATCGTCCCTGACGGTTCCGGGGATCACGTACGTTGTCGATCCCGGAACTGCACGCATCAGCCGGTTTTCGTCCACGTCACAGGTTCAGCGACTCCCGATTGAAGCGGTCTCGCAGGCGAGTGCCAATCAGCGGGCGGGACGGTGCGGACGAATCGGACCGGGAATCTGTGTCCGGCTGTATTCCGAGGAGGATTTCGCAGCCCGGGACCCATTCACTCCTCCCGAAATTCAGCGGACCAATCTCGCCTCCGTTCTGCTTCAGATGAAGGCGCTGAATCTGGGCCGGATTGAAGACTTTCCTTTTCTCGATCCCCCCAGCCCCGGGGCGGTCCGCTCCGGGTTGAAAACACTCTTTGAACTGAATGCCGTCGACGAGGAGGAGAATCTCACGCCGATCGGGAAGGCGATGTCCCGACTGCCGGTCGATCCCCGGATCGCCCGGATGATTCTGGCAGCAGAAGATGAACACGCCATGGAGGAAGTGCTCATCATTGCATCGGCACTGGAGCTGCGGGATCCTCGGGATCGGCCACTCGATCGACAGCAGGCGGCCGATACCGCACATCAGCAATTCAAACACGAACGGTCCGATTTTCTGACGTTACTGAAGCTCTGGGACTTCTACACGGAGCTGGAAGAAAAGCTCTCCGGGAGCAAGCTACGGAAGGCCTGTCTCCAGAATTTTCTTTCCTATAACCGGATGCGGGAATGGAAAGAGCTGCATCGACAGTTGCGAGAAATCGCGATGGATCACGGCCTGAAACCGACCCCGCGACGCAATCAGGAAGATGCGATTCATCGCGCGATTCTTGCGGGGCTGCTGTCCAATATCGCGATGCGGAGCGAGTCCCATGAGTACACCGGCGCCGGGGGGCAGAAGCTCTTCCTCTGGCCGGGATCGGTGGCGTTTGCATCGAAACCGAAATGGATCATGGCGGGCGAACTGGTGGAGACGACCCGGAGATATGCCCGCATGGTGGCTCCGGTTCTTCCGCAATGGATTGAGCGGATTGCTGCCCATCTCGTCAAGAAGACCTATAGCGAGCCTCACTGGGATTCGAAGAGTGCTTCGGTCAAGGCGTATGAAAAAGTGCTCCTCTTCGGTCTCCCGATCGTCCCCCGTCGCGAGTGCCGGTATGGGAACATCGACCCGAAGCTGAGCCGGGAGATGTTCATCCAGCACGCATTGGTGGAAGGGGATTTTCAGACCACCGGGGAGTTCTTCAAACACAATGCCCGACTCAAGGAAGAGCTGGCGGAATGGCAGGCGAAATTGCGGCAGGGAGCCCATTTCGTCGGAGAAGCGGCTGAGTTTGACTTTTACGATCAGCGGATTCCTCCCGACGTCTTCGATGGGCCGCTATTTGAAAAGTGGCGCAAGCAGGTCGAAGCCCATCATCCGAAGCTGCTCTGGATCACGAAGGCGGATCTGATCGGCGAAGAAGAGGCTGGTCCGAATCAGAAAGCCTTCCCCGACCAGTTGAAGATCGGGACGATGCAGGTTCCGCTTTCCTATCATCTGGAACCCGGAGCTGAGGATGATGGCGTCACGATGACGGTTCCCCCGGAGGGGCTGAATCAGTTGTCTGAGGAAAATCTTGGATGGCTCGTTCCGGGACTGCTGGAAGAGAAAATCGCTGCCCTCATCAAGACCCTCCCTAAGAATCTGCGGACGTTATTCGTCCCTGTTCCGGAAACGGCAGCGGAGGTGGCCCGGTCGCTGGAGTACGGAAAGGGGGATCTGTTGAGCCGGCTGTCGGAAGCATTGCGGGCTCGCTCCGGTGAATATGTTCCGGTGGAGGCATTCGAACCGGACCGGCTTCCTGTGCATCTGAAGTTCAATGTGAAAGTGGTCGATGCCAATGGAAAAGTTCTCGCATCGGGCCGGAATCTTGCGGAACTCAAAGGGGCAACGAGCCAGCATCAGGCACAGGCGTTTCGGCAGGTGACCGATACCCAGTGGCAGCGGGACAATATCACTGCCTGGGATTTTGGAACACTTCCTGAACGGGTGGAACTCGTTCGTAACGGGGTGCGTGTGGTGGCGTTTCCGATGCTCCAGCTCGGGGAGAAAGGGATCTCTCTTCGCTTGTCGGACACCCTTCTGACAGCAACTGCGAATACCCGGCGGGCACTGGTCCGACTGTTTCTGCTGACAGATTCAAAAAAGGTACACGAGCAGGTCAAGAACCTGCCCGGCATTGATCAGCTCTCGGTACAGGCCCTTCAACTTCCGGATGGAAAATTCTTTCGAGAGCATCTGGCGTGGCGGATTGCAGAACTGGCGCTCTTCCGGACCGATTCAATTCCGCGTTCGGATGTGGAATGGAACGTGCGGCTCAAGCAGGCTCGTGGACTGTTGGGGATTGCCGCTCAGGATGTAGCCCAGATTCTCAAACCGCTCTTTACAGAGATCGCAGCGACGCGGCGCCTGGTCGAGAAGAAACATCCTCCCGCGTTTGCTCCACTGATTCAGGATCTGAAACAACAGTACGACGGGCTGATCTTCCCGGGATTCCTCTCCAGTGTTCCCCAAGGCTGGTTACAGCATTATCCTCGCTATCTGCAGGCAATGCAGCATCGGTTCGAAAAGGCGACCACAGGGGGATTTCAGAAAGACCGCAAACTTCAGGAGCAGGTTACCCCGCACTGGCGACGGGCGATTCATGCCCGGGATCAGCTGGGAGAATCGTGGTTGTCTCACCCAAAGGTCGTTCAGCATCGTTTTTTGGTAGAAGAATTTCGGGTCTCGCTGTTTGCGCAGCAGTTGCGAACGGCTGTGACGATCTCGGATAAAAAACTGAATGAACTCTGGAAAGAGATCGCGTAGCCCTAGTTTGAATCGACCTGTTGCGGTATGACGGATGCACGGTCACGTCTTTGGAACATGTTTCAGAAAGGGCCTCTCATGACAAGATTCGGTGTTCCTCAATCCCAGTCCCGCCGGAACTTTCTCAAGACCTCCACGGCAGCAGGGATTGGTTTGCTGGCGGGAACCTGGGTGAAAGGGGCACAGCTCCCGCCGAGCGAACGGATTAACGTCGCGTTCATCGGGACCGGCAATCAGGGGATGCACCTGCTGCGAAATCTTCTGAAGCATGACCTGGCTCAGGTGGTCGCTGTTTGTGACGTCAATACCGGGAGTCTGGGGTACAAAGGCGACAATGACTTTTACGGTCGGGAGCCTGCTCAGGCGTTCGTCAATGAGCATTATGCGAAGACACAGGCCAAAGGGGGCGCGAAACCCTGCCGGGCATTTGTCGACTTTCGGGATGTGCTTGCCCTTCCTGATGTCGATGCGGTCTTCATCGTGACCCCCGATCACTGGCATGCCCCGATGTGTCAGCTGGCAGCTGCTGCTGGAAAGCATATTTACTGCGAGAAACCCGCGACGCTGACCATTGCAGAAGGAAAGGATGTGATCAAGGCGGTCCGGGAGAACAAGGTCATCTTTCAGACGGGATCACACGAACGATCTAATCCGGTCAGCCGGTTTGTGATCAAGGCTGTTCAGGATGGAAAGATTGGCCAGGTTCAGCGCGTGATCACCAAGATTGGTTACAACAACAAGGTGGGGCCGGGGCCCGGATGGACTCCGATGCCCGTTCCCGAAGGGTTCGATTACGAGCGATGGCTTGGACCTGCTCCGGAAGCTCCCTATCACCAGGATCGTTGTCTTTACCGGTTCCGGTTCAATTACGACTATGCAGGCGGACAGATCGCAAACTTTGGCGCACACTGTAACGATTTGGCCCAATGGGGACTCGGAATGGACCGTTCCGGTCCGGTGGAGTTTGAATGCCTTTCGGCGACATTTCTCCCTGAAGGAAGCCTGTTTAATACAGCGACGGAAACCCGATTCCGTGCCCGGTATGCCAATGGGGTGGAATTGATTTGCGAAAGTGGTCCGGAGAATGTGCAGGCACGCTTCGAGGGGACAGAAGGCTGGATCCAGACAGGCTACCGCGGGACCACAGCTAGCGATCCCGAACTGCTGAATGGTCTTCCCAAGAAGGACGGGGAAGACGGAATGATTCCTCATACGCGGCACATGAAGGATTTCATCGATGCCGTCCGGGAGAATCGAGATCCCTCCGCTCCGGTCGAAGTGGGACATTATTCCTCTGTGCTGGGGCACGTTGCCAACATTGCCATTCGTGCCTTCCCCGAGACCGGACCAGGACAGGTCTATCACTGGGATCCTGAGAAAGAAGAATTCCAGAATAACGACGTCGCGAATGCCGCTCGCAGACGCCCGAGTCGCACCGATTGGGAAAAACTGTCGAGCTGATTCACTTCGACTTGAGTTTCAGCGCGGCGTCGCGGAGGTACTGCTGCCGGAGGACTTCGATCTGCTCCGGACAATCGCACGGCTCCTCTTCAACGAGTCCTTCCATCAGGACGACTTCGAAATCACACCCTCGAAGTTTCTTGAGGGTCCGTAGATTGTCGTCGTTCCAGCGAGGATCGGGGGCACCTGAGAGGAACCAGTCGCTTCCGTTGTCGGCGAGTATCATCCCGTACCGTTTGAGGGCAGTCAGGATCACCTGAATCTCTTTCGGGAACGGGGTGATGTCGTAATCGGCCCGCAGGCGGACCCGCATCCCCATCGGGGGGAGTCGGATGTCCGAGGACCGGCTGGCCCAGTGGCTCGCAGGAGGGACATAAGCATTTCGGGTTCGGGAGACGGTAAACCGAAGGGCATGTCGAATCTCTCCCTGCTCAACAGCCTCCTCGTAACGAACCAGACCTGGAAAAATTGGAAGCCCGGCGGCATCGGCACTGGTCCAGCCTTCCGGGCGAGTCTTGTTCGTATTCATGTCGAAAATTGCGCCGGACTCCGCCCGCCAGAGCTGACCTCCGGCAATGGGGAAGCCCCGAAACAGCTCATAGAGCATCCAGTTCTCCCGATCAATGACGATGACGTGGCGGTCACCATCAAGATTGGGGTCACCTTCAATAGGGGCATTAGGAGGAATGGGATAAGGCCCGGGATCGCTTTCGTCTTCGTAGGGGGAAAACTTGATCGGGACCCTTGGCTGATTTCCATCGACCACGATATACGGAATCCCGATGGGGGCCCCTTCCCAGGTTCCGGAACCGAAGTCTCCGTACAGGTTTTTGTCGCAACCAATCGTGGAGATGATCACATCCGAAAGTGGATCGACTTCGAGATGGTCAATCCGCTGATTCCACGGATTGTCCTCCGGAAAGGGGAGTTTTCCTCCCAGCGAGGCTCCGGGCCCCAGCTGGACGACCCCTTTCTGGTATGGAGCAGGCGTGACCCGGTGACGGTTGCGAACCCCGGCGTCCTCATCGTCGAGCCATTTGGGATTTTCCCGGGGCGTTTTGGAAATTGTGATTTCGTGAATCTGTTTCGGAGTGTAAAGCGACTGGTGAGTTTCTTTCGGATCTGTAGAATCCGTTGTGGCACCCAAGTTGCTAGGATCCAGATAGATCACTGCTCCCAGGAGGAACAGAGCAAGTCCCCCGAGAATCAGCAGATCAGCGTGTTTCGTCACTTTCATTTTTTTCGGTCCTCACAGAGGGCGAAATCTTTGGCCCATTTCCTTCAAATAGGTGCGAAATCTTGCCTCTGCAAACTCAATTCCCTGAGTTACCGAGGTTTCCTCTGTGATATTGCCGAAACGACCGGTTATTTCGAATGGCAGAACCGGGGGCGAATTGGAATTAGACCGTGCGCATGACACGTCAACAGGTAAAAATGTTGTAGTTATTGCAAGCGCGGGCTGAGTTACTTGAGGGCCGAGGTCCGACAATGGAGCACCCACAATCGAAAAAACGATCGGGAACGATCCGATGGTGTCGCGACATCCTCCTTCTCTCTGCGATTGTTCTGGTAGTGGGGGGGGCTGAGGCATTTGCCCAGTATCGCCCTCCGGTTTCCGTCTTCCGACCATATGGCACTCCAATGTTTCCGGGAACAGTCCCTCCCGGTCAGATTCCCCGCCCCCAGATCCCCCGTCCCATTGCGACGCCCGTCTCGACTGCCACTCCCCCTGCGGTCTCGACCCATCAGAGAATCCTTCAACTTGCTTCTGAACACCCATTCTGCATTGTCGTCGGAGAGACGTTTGCCAGCCGGATTCTCGGGAGCCAAACCGTCGATGAAGGGCCATTTGAGGACTTCCTCATGGGGGCTCAACTGAAAGGGGTCCAGAAGACACGCGCCCGGACCTATGTCGATTTCACCCCGGATGTTTCTGCAGCCAAGATCCTCTATGTCCTGAAAGGGGTGACCGCCAACGATACGGTGGCCCAGCTCCCGCAGGCGTCGGTCCGATCCGCTGGAACATTTCATTTCGAAATGACCAAGCAGATCGAGTTCAATGGTGAGAGCATTCGGACCTGGAGTCCGTCCGCCTTCATGACGATCAAGCAGGAGAACATCGGGGCAGCGACAACAATGAGTCATGTCCCGCTGCTTGGTCCATTGGCGAACAACATTGTCCTGAATGTTGCGGAACAGCGGAAACCGATTTCCGAAGGGATCGCTGCCCAGCGGGTCACTCAGCAGATTGCCCCTAAATTCAACTCACGACTTGATGAGGAACTGGCCAAGCTGAATCAACAACTGCATGGACCGCTCAAAGAGCGGATTGCTTCGGTCAAAATGACTCCCAGCCGAATTTCGACGCTGACGACGGACGATGCGTTTCTCTGCGGACTGGAATTCCTGTCGACTCTCGACGAGTCCGACAACAATCCCGTCAAAGCGGTCAAGCAGAGTCGGCGAACGCGCACGCTTCTGGTGACGCGCCAGCTGATTCCGGGGCCAAGTCCCCTCTCCTCCGGGGAGCGAATTGAAGCACCGATCCCCTATTCACTCGACACGCATACTCTGGCGGACCGGGCGTGTGTCCTGATTCATGCCTCGCTCGTGCAAAATCTCGCAGATCGATTCGGGTTGGGGGGACGGGAAATCCTGGACACCCAGTTAAGTAACCTGTTCAATCCGATGGGGGCTGACGGGGCGAAAACGGGTCCGCAGATGTTCACCGTGATTCTCGACGAAGAGGAGCCGATTCAGGCATTCGTCGATCATGGGGAACTGATTGTTGAAGTGCGAATGTCGATTCGCCCCATCATCGGCCCGGAGATCCCGACCCAGGCGGTCCGGATCTCGGTGCGTCCACAGATGTCGGAGTCCGAGATCCTTCTGGATGCAGAGCTGGTCTCAGTTGAACCGGTGAATGCGACGGAATCGAATGGGGCCAAGGCGAATCCAATGGCCCTCCTGATTCGTCAGGCCATCGAGCAGCGTCTGAACGACATCACGATTCCGCGCGACTATCTCATTCCACGACAGGAGGAAGGTAAACTGCCATTCCCCATCCGGATTCAGAATCTGACGCTTGTCGACGGATGGATTACCGCGACGATTGAAAGCCCGGCACCCAGTCTGGATCGCTCGACGCAGGCAGAACTGGACGTCGAGTTCAACTGAGCGGTAGAAGGCCATCTAAGGCAGAAATCGTGCCCGCTCTTCCGGAGTCGGAAGCCGACAGGTTTCGTGCTTGCCGAAGATTCGGTAGCGGTAGCGAGAAATCAACCGATAGCCCAGATCCCGAAGCGGCCGGGGGATCATCCAGAGGACTGTGGCGAACACACTCCACTTCCCGCCGAGTGCTTTCAGGATCCTGATCACTGCCGCAGAGTGACGAAACGTCTTCCCGCTGACACTGACGACAAGACTCTTCAATTCGGCAATGTCCTCTGCCGGCAAATTCTCTTTCGCTGTCTCCCCCTGAAGTGGGGCAAATCGCAATTTCCCCTGTGGATCGATCGTCATCAGAAAATTGACGACCTGATTACACATCCCGCAGACTCCATCGAAGTAAACGATTGTGTCTGATGTGCCGGTTTTGCCGTTTTCCGGGGTCATCTGTAACGCGGAGATCATTGGATGATAGCCTGTGAGGTCCTCTCAATTCCTGAAGTTCAGGACGTTGAGGAGGCACGGGATCAGAGTTCTTCACAGATCACTGCATTTCCTGAGGGAAATTCACAGGAAATTTGCCCCGAGATTGCTTTCGTTCGTGCTGATTCCAATTGCAAGCCGGTTTTGGCAAGGATACCGTAAATGACAGGACGGAGTGACCCGGATTTGCCGATGTTAGCTGAAGAGTCATGCGCTGCATGAGGAAATGTTGCGAGTCACGTCACCCTGAATAGAACTGATGCTTCTGCCGGGACAACGACTGTCGACCGAGTCGCTGGGAAAGTCGAATTGTCGATGCAATCTGATCCCGAAATCTTTGACGAGTCGATCATCGCACCTCCGGATGCGTGGGTGATGTCGATTTCATTCGGCACCTCAGTCCTCATGCATCTTTCCGCTCTGGCGCTGCTGGCGGCTCTCATCATGCCCGTTCCAGCTGGAACAGGTGGGACCGCGATTCAAGGGGAGCTGATCGATACCACGCTGGGGGAGGCTGGAGGGTTTTCCGGGACAGAGATCGCTTATTTTCATACATCTGCCGGTGCCCAGGGGGCCGGTGACGCAGAGCGGGAAACTCCCCAGAATGACTCCCGTGCCGATCTGATGAATGTGGCGATGGACATCGTCTCCACAGATGAGGCGGGGCCGATGCTGGATCTCAGCGAGGCGGTCGCCCTTCGAGGGCTGATGGATGATTCCCTCTCCATGACCCGGCAGATGGGTGGGGGACTGGGAACGTCCGGCGCTGGAAAAGGCTTTGCAGGTGGCGATGGGATCGGGACCGGGACCGGCCGCGGGAACGGAGTCGGTCCGGGAACTGGTGGCGGTGGTCGTCGTGGAAAAGGGGGATTCTTTGGTCTCAAGGTCAAAGGGCAAAGTACCGTCTTTGTCGTCGATGCATCCAAGAGCATGAACTTTCCCCATCCGGGGCCACTACGTTCACGGTTCAATCGCGTGAAATTTGAGTTGATTCGTGCCATCAGCTCGATGACCGAAAACGATCGGTTTTTCGTGATCTTTTTCAGTGACGGCGCAATGCCCATGCCGGCAGACCGGATGATGGAAGCGACCCCGGAACTGCAACGGTATTACATCAACTGGATCATCCAGCAGAGGCCGAGCAGCCAGACCTATCCCGAATCCGCACTGCTGTTGGCGCTGAAACTCGAAGCGGACCAGATTTATTTTCTGACGGATGGAGAATTCGATTACTCCGTGATTCCGAACACCACCCGCGCCAATGTACTCGGGACCCCGATCCACTGCATTGGATTCAATGAGAAGCGGGGGGAGAATTTCCTGCTGGAATTGGCACGCCGCAACAAGGGAACGTATATGTACATTCCTGCCGACGAGACCGAGGAAGACCTTGATCTTGATGGCTTTTCTTCCGCACTGGTTCCCAACCTCTCCGGAAAACAATGACTGCACATCAGTTTCGTTGTCTGTTGGTTCAAAAAGATTCGCAGGGCCAATCCCAGCTTCAACTGGTGGAACGGCCTCGAGACGAACTTCCCCCCGGGGATGTCCTGATTCGCGTTCGCTATTCGTCGCTGAATTACAAGGACGCCATGGCAGCAACGGGAAATCCCGCCATTGCGAAGAGTCTGCCACACATTCCGGGAATTGATGCTGCGGGGATTGTCCTGGAAAGCAACAGCCCTCGCTTTCAGCCCGGCGATGAGGTTCTTGCCACGGGGCATGAATTTGGAGTGGAACGCTGGGGGGGATGGTCGGAGCTGATGACCGCCCGTTCGGAGTGGCTCGTTCCCCGCCCGGAAGGACTCTCTCTTCTGGATGCCATGTCACTGGGGACAGCGGGATTCACTGCGGCCCAGTGTGTGCAGGCACTAATTCATCATAAGGTGACCCCGGAACGAGGCGAGGTTGTTGTTTCTGGTGCAACCGGCGGTGTGGGAATCATTTCGGTGATGCTGCTGGCTCAGCTGGGATATCGCGTTGTTGCGGTCACCGGGAAGCAGGATCAGGCGGAGTGGCTCAAATCGCTCGGAGCCACGGAAGTCGCTGGCCGGGAACTCCTGTCGGAAGAACGTCCCCGTCCGCTGCTGACCGCCCGGTTTGCCGGGGGGATCGACACCGTTGGAGGCAATGTCCTCATGACCATGTGCAAGGTGATTCAGCATCGCGGGTGTGTTGCCTGTTGCGGCGTCGCTGGCGGTGCGGAACTTCCCCTGACGGTTTACCCGTTCATTCTTCGCGGACTGACACTGTCAGGGATCGATTCCGCCTGGTGTCCGGACGACGAGCGGGCGGACATCTGGAAGCGTCTCGCCTCTGATTGGAAGCTGGACAAGCTGTCCGAGTGCCGGACAGTGGTGACGCTCGACCAGCTCCCCGACTTCGTTCCCAGGATTCTTCAGGGCGAGAATATTGGACGAGTCGTGGTCGATCTGACCGCTTGACATGTTATGCCTATCTCTTGATGTGACCGATCGTCGGTTTTGGGGCTGACCGTGCGCTCGCTCCGGTTGGCTTGATCCGTACGCTGCGGGAGGAATTCCCCCGTTCCAATGAACCGCCCGGCTCGAAGTGGCGACATCGGGGCTGCAAATCATTAATGTATGACTTCTCCGCGGAAGAGGATTCCCGCGACGAACTTTGACACAAACAACTTCCAATCCAGCAAGTCCCATGTACGACAAACAGGCCCTTATCGAATTGTTCCGCGAACGTGCCCTCAAGTTCGGGGACTTCACACTCGCATCGGGCAAGAAGGCTTCCTACTACCTGGACGGCAAACAGATCACCCTGCACTCGAAGGGGCTGCAGCTGATCAGCGAAGGACTTCTGGAGCTGCTTCCGTCGGAAGGGGTAGATGCAATTGGCGGAATGTCCATCGGTGCAGACCCGATCATCGCCGGGGTTCTTTACGCAGCTGCCCAGAAATCACGAGACCTGATTGGAGTGCTGGTCCGTAAGGAGGCCAAGGGGCACGGGACAAACAAATTTGTTGAAGGCCCCCTGCAACCGGGAATGAAGGTTGCGATTGTGGAAGATGTGGTTACGACCGGGGGGAGTTCGCTGCTGGCAGTTGACCGGATTCAGGAATTTGGCTGCGAAGTCGTGCAGGTTCTTGCGATCATCGACCGGATGGAAGGGGGAGCCGCCAACTTCGCAGCACGGAATCTTCCGTTCCAGTCATTGCTCAAGATCACCGATTTCGGCATCACTCCTCCGGTCTCGGAATGACGCAGTATTGCCTCCCTGATGATCTTCATCGGAAATCGTGGCGGTTCATCTTCGTTGCCTTGCTGACGGAATGAACACCGTCGGTCTGGTCCTCCTCAATTGTCCTTTGGTCAGAAGCGCGTAATCAACAAATGGCGGGTTCCGAAACGAAACTGACTCCCATGATGCAGCGGTATCAGGAAGTCAAGGCAGAAACTCCCGGGACAATTCTGCTGTTTCGAATGGGGGACTTCTACGAGCTGTTTTACGAAGATGCGCAGATCGCTGCCAAGGTTCTCGGGTTAACGCTGACCAGCCGGGACAAGGGATCCACAAACCCGGTCCCGATGGCCGGTTTCCCGTTTCATGCGTTGGAAGGGTACCTTCGCAAACTGATTGCCGCTGGTCACAAGGCCGCGATCTGCGAACAGGTCGAAGATCCCAAGACAGCGAAAGGAATGGTGCGTCGGGAAGTGACCCGAATTGTCACACCGGGAACTCTGACCGATGAAGCCCTGCTGGAGCCGAAGGAGAGCAATTTCCTCGCTGCGGTCGTCCCGATCAAAGACAAGGTTGGACTGGCGTGGCTCGAACTCTCAACGGGATCGTTTCAGTGCATGGAGGTCGACTACCATGCCGGAAACACTCCCTGCGGACCGCAATCCATTTTTCTGGATGAGCTTGCCCGCATTCATCCTGCCGAATGTCTCCTTCCTGACTCAGCCAAGGATCATCCCGTTTTTCTCGCGACGATGGAGCTGGAAGGGACGATCGTCACGGAACGCCCTGCATGGTCGTTTGCCGCCAGACATTGCCGGGATGTCCTTCTCAAGCACTTTCAGACATCGACTCTCGAAGGGTTCGATCTCCCCGATGAGGACACGCCCGCCATTGCCGCTGCCGGAGCATTGCTGGAGTATGTTCAGGAGACACAGAAGTCATCGCTCCGACACATTACCCGGCTGGAGCCATACCGGCATGGGACAACTCTGCTGATCGATGAGACGACTCGCCGGAGTCTGGAATTAACACGAACGCAACGGGAGGGGCAGCGGGAAGGGTCACTGATCAGCGTGCTGGATGAGACCTGCACGCCGATGGGGGCCCGTCTGTTGATGGACTGGCTCAACAATCCTCTGACCGACCGTCAGGCCATTGAACTTCGCCTTGATGCGGTGGAGGAGCTGGTTCGCGATTCCAAGCTGTGCCGGGACATTCGCGACATCCTCAAGGATGCCTACGATCTGCAACGGCTCTCGGCACGAGTGGCGACGCTTCGAGCCTCGCCGCGTGATCTGGCCTCTCTGGCACAGACACTCGCATTGCTTCCCCGACTGAAAGCCAAACTGACAGGGAGATCATCACAGCTGCTTGGATTGCTGGAAGCCCGTCTGGAACTCTGTGCGGAAGTGCGGACTGCGATCGAACAGCGGCTTGTCGAGAATCCTCCATTGTCGACCACGGATGGGGGGATCATCAGGACCGGGTGGCACGCGGAGCTGGATGAGCTGCGCGACCTGGCCAGCGGCGGGAAAAAGTGGATCGCTGAATATCAGGCTCAGGAAATCGAACGGACCGGGATCTCGACGCTGAAGGTCGGATTCAACAAGGTCTTCGGGTACTACCTTGAAGTGACCGCTGCCCAGATGCACAAGGTCCCGGAAGACTACATCCGTAAACAGACGCTGAAGAATCAGGAACGGTTCATCACGCCGAAGTTGAAAGAGTATGAGGAACGGGTCCTGCGGGCCGAAGACCAGTCCAAGGCACTGGAACAGGAACTCTTCCAGACGCTCCGTGAAGAGGTTTCCGAAGAATCGCAATCGCTTCAACAGACGGCCGACGTTCTGGCGACGCTGGACGTGCTGTGCTGTCTGGCGAATCTGGCCATCACGGGAAGTTATTGCCGCCCGAAGATTGTGGACGAGCCGATTCTGGAAATCCGAAATGGCCGACACCCGGTTCTCGATCGGCTCAAGCCTTCGGGGGAGTTTGTTCCCAATGATGTGATTCTGGGGATTGCTCCGTCCGATCAGGAGAACGGAGCAAAAGGGAAATCCGCTCCGGTCATCGCACTGATTACCGGTCCGAACATGGCGGGAAAGAGTACCTACATTCGTCAGGCCGCTCTTTTGACCATCATGGCGCAGATCGGGTCATTTCTCCCGGCGGAGTCGGCGACGGTTGGCATTGCGGATCGGGTCTTTGCCCGCGTCGGAGCCAGCGACGAACTGGGGAAAGGGCAGTCGACCTTCATGGTCGAGATGACCGAGACCGCCCGGATTCTCAACACAGCCACATCCCGCAGCCTTGTCATTCTGGATGAAATCGGCCGGGGAACGAGCACATACGACGGGATCTCTCTGGCGTGGGCCATTACGGAATATCTGCACGACCATGCGGGCTGCCGGACCCTTTTCGCGACTCACTATCATGAACTGACGGAGTTGCCCAAATCGCTTCCCCGTGTCTGCAACTGGAATGTGGCCGTCCACGAACAGGATGGGGATGTGATCTTCCTCCACAAGATCCTTCCCGGAGCGGCTGATCGCAGCTATGGAATCCATGTCGCCCGTCTGGCAGGTGTCCCTCAGGAGGTGATTCAGCGGGCGGGGGTTATTCTCGAGACGCTGGAATCGGACCACTACGACGAACGGGGACGGACGACAATCCCGGCCCGGAAGCAGAAGTCGAGTCGGCAGCTGACCCTGTTTGCCGAGCCGGAACATCCGCTGCTGGATGAATTGAGGGCGATCAATGTTGACGAATTGACCCCCTTGGCTGCGCTGCAGAAGTTGCACGCGATGAAAGGTCAGCTGAAATAATCCGTCTCGAGCGAATCCGGCAGCGATAAAGGCTTGTCCGAGAGGTTCGGGACTCCGCGACGAGAATGTCAATTCCCGTTGCTGATTCGAAAGATCTCCTTGAAATTGTGCCGACGGATCAGCAATCGCCAGCGCGTTCAGGTGTCAGACAATGAATGCGTGGCCGGTCACTTCGCTGAGGGGGTGAATTCCGGTACGATGGCGTTTCCTGTTCAGGACTTGTTCCGTTTTCGTCATCGAGTATTTGCAATGCTTTGGGAAATTCAGATTCAGCCGGCCGCTCAGGAAGTTGATCGGGAGGGGGCTCGGATATTGAAGGAAGCTCAATCTCGTGGGCTTTCATCGATTCAGCATGTTCAGGCCGCCCGAGGCTTTCTGGTGGAAGGGGATCTTCAGCCGGAACAGCTTGAGCAGGTTGCTGTCTTTCTCAGCGATCCGATTTCGGAGACGACAGAGATTCACTCCCTCCCGGACGGCTCGCCCTCGTCTAAGGACTGGCTGCTGAATGTCCTCTACAAACCGGGAGTGACGGACAATGTTGGTCAGACGGCCACACGGGCACTGCAGGAGCTTGGTCTCCCTGTGACAAGTGTGGCGACCACTCGCAAGTACTGGATCAACGCCGATGCTGATGCAGACGAAGTGGGCCGGCTGGCCCGGCGGGTTCTCTCTAATGACTCGGTCGAACGGGTCATTGACGGGCCATTGAAGCTGACCAGTCTGGCGATCGGCTCGACCTATCAGTTTGAACTCAAGCATGTCCCCATCCGCGAGATGGATGACGCCGCATTGCAGCGGCTGAGCCGGGAAGGGCAGCTCTATCTCAGCCTCGTGGAAATGCAGACGATTCAGAAGCATTTCATCGATCTGAATCGCGACCCGACGGATATCGAGCTGGAGACGATCGCCCAGACCTGGAGTGAGCACTGCTCCCACAAGACACTCGGCGGCCGGATTGCCTACTCGGATGAATCGGGCGAACGCTCCTTCAATAACATGTTGAAGGAAACTGTGTTTGCCGCCACGCAGAAGATTCGGGCAGAGCTTGGTGACGGAGACTGGTGCGTCAGCGTCTTCAAGGACAACGCGGGGGTTGTCCGGTTCGATGACAAGAACGACGTGTGCATCAAGGTCGAGACGCACAATCACCCCTCCGCTCTGGAGCCTTATGGAGGAGCGAATACCGGTCTGGGGGGAGTGATTCGCGATCCGCTGGGAACAGGACTGGGAGCCAAGCCGATCTGCAATACCGATGTCTTCTGCTTTGCTCCGCCGGACACTCCATTCGACAGCCTGCCTCAGGGACTTCTCCACCCGCAGACGATCATGAGCGGCGTTGTCGCTGGGGTGCGGGATTACGGGAACCGGATGGGGATTCCGACGGTCAACGGGGCTGTGTTCTTCGACGAACGCTATCTGGGAAATCCTCTCGTCTATTGCGGGAACGTTGCCATCATTCCACGCGGGATGAGCGAGAAATCGGTTCAGCCGGGAGACCTGATTGTCTCTGTCGGAGGCCGGACCGGGCGCGATGGAATTCACGGGGCCACGTTCTCATCCGCCGAACTGACCCACGAAAGCGAAGAGCTTTCGGGTGGTGCTGTTCAGATTGGAAATGCCATCACCGAAAAGATGGTGCTGGATGTCGTCCTCGAAGCCCGTGACCGGAAGCTGTTCCGTGCCATTACGGACTGCGGAGCAGGGGGGTTCAGCAGTGCCGTCGGGGAAATGGGTGAAGAGACCGGTGCTGAAGTCTGGCTGGAACAGGCCCCGCTCAAGTACAGCGGACTGTCCTATACTGAGATCTGGATCAGCGAAGCTCAGGAACGCATGGTACTCGCTGTTCCCCCGGAGAACTGGGACGAGTTCCGCGATCTTTGTGCATCGGAGGGGGTCGAAGCGACCGTTATTGGCAAGTTCACTGACACAAAGCGTCTCGTTCTGAAGTATGACGGCAAGCAGGTGGGGGATCTGACGATGTCCTTCCTGCATGATGGGCGACCGCCTGTTATTCGCGAAGCGACCTTCAAGGCTGCTCCCACGGAGCCATTCCGTCAGCTGGCCGACTCGAAGGAGTTCGGGACGGTTCTGAAGAAGATTCTCGGCTCCCTGAATGTCTGTTCCAAGGAGCGGATTATTCGGCAGTATGACCATGAAGTTCAGGCAGGGAGTGTGGTGAAGCCACTGGTGGGGATCGCCAACGATGGGCCGAGCGATGCTGCTGTTGTTCGACCCGATCTGAGTTCTCCCCGTGGTCTGGTGATCTCATGCGGAATGAACCCCCGCTTGGGAGACCTTGATCCGTACTGGATGGGGGCTTCGTCGATTGATGAAGCGGTACGAAACTGCGTCGCTGTCGGAGCAAATCCGGAGCGGATCGCCATTCTGGATAACTTCTGCTGGGGGAACACCGAACGCCCGGAAACGCTCGGATCATTGGTGCGGGCAGCCCTCGGGTGCCATGATGTCGCGGTCGCTTACGGCACTCCGTTTGTGAGTGGGAAGGATTCGCTCAATAACGAGTTTTCATATGAAAAAGATGGCGAGAAGGTCACCATCTCCATTCCACCGTCCCTGTTGATCACTGCGATGGGGCAGGTTGATGATGTGGAACAGTGCGTGACCATGGACCTGAAGGAGCCGGGACACGTTCTCCTGCTGGTGGGAGAGACCTATAACGAAATGGGAGGGAGTCACTTCAACCTGGTCGGAGCCGGGACCGGGGGAGATGTTCCCAAGGTCGATATGTCCTCCGCATCCCGCGTTTTTGCCGCGATGCATCAGGCGATCCGGCAAGGGCTTGTGCGGAGCTGCCACGACCTGAGTGAAGGTGGCCTTGCAGCGGCTCTCGCAGAAATGGCCTTCGCGGGAGGGCTCGGAGTAACGGCTGATCTGTCCGCTCTGAACCACACGGAAGGTCTGGGGGATGCAGTCACCCTGTTCTCTGAGAGCAATACACGCTTCCTGATTGAAGTCCCGACGAAGAATGTCCCGTTGGTGCAGGCAATTTTCGTTCAGGGTGCTCTGCGGGAACCTGTGCAAATCGGTCAGGTGACCGAATCCGATCGGCTTGTTGTGACGGGTCGAGATGGGGCCATCCTGATCGATGAGTCTCTGGCCGATCTGAAGCACGCATGGCAAGCGCCTCTCGCGGACTTCTGATGCCTGCGAAAGGCAGAAATGTGTGCCAGAGAATTTCACCCGGTTGAATCGACTCACCGTGGTGATGAAAGGGGAGCAACGTCTGTGACCCGGGCGCGTGGTTGCGCCCGATCAATCACGAAGGGGCGTTCGGTCACGATCTGAGCGATGTTCCCGGCGGCGTCGCGGACATCCAGACGAATGAAAATCGACTGATCGAGCGTTGCGGGGAGATCCCATGTGAACCGTTCGACATGGGCTAATCCTTGCTGGATCGGAATCCAGGGACCATTTCGGCCTGTGGAATAATGCAGGCTGACGGGCCGTTCGCTCAGTTCCCGATCTTCTGCTGTCCAGGAGATCACGAGTCTGCTTCCGTTCCCGTCACCGCTGTATTCAACGGAAGTGATTTTGGCTTTGGGGGGAGTGCAGTCCACCACAATGCGAACTTCTGGAGGATCATTCGGCTGGGGAGGAATATCGACCCGGCCGAGTCCGTTGGTCACGCGGAATGACAGCCCATACTCTCCTTCTTCTGGAACAGTCACTTCTATCGGGGAGGTCCGATCTTCGTCCTCACCGTAGTGGTACCACTTCTTTCCATCGTCTTCGGTGATGTAAAGACTGACCTTTTGAACCCCGCTGGGGCCGACTCCATCCAGACTGTAACCGACGCGAAACGTCTTCGAATTGACGCGATGCGCGTTGGGAGCATTGGCAAGGGGCTGAGTACGGGGGGCGGGTTGCGAGCTGTGTGCAACCGCATCCTTCACCGCCAATGATTCATTCGTCGCTGTGCTGGTCAGACGAGATGGAACGGGGCTGGGACGGACTGGCTCTACTGGTGGCATTTGTGGGATGTCGGCAGGAGCATTGGCCACTGGACGTCCATAATCCGGTCGGTCATTGCGGGGAACTGGGATGGCCAGCTCGCAGGAAGCCGTTGATTCAGTGACGTTCCCTGACTGATCGGAAACACGTCCCCGGACCTCGACAAGTCCCCCTTGAGGTACGGTCCAGGTTGTCTGTCCGTTTTGGTGAGTTCGAACAGCAACGATGTTCCAGACGCTGGATTGTGTGTCGCGATATTCGAGCGAAAGAGAATTCAGATCCAGATAGTCGTCATCAGCCTGCCAGCTGAGCTTGACTCGTCCTGGTTCCACTTCAGTGAGGGACAGTTCCAGCCTCGGTGGAGTGGTGTCGACGAGGACATAAAGCCCGGGCTGGTGTGGCCCCGCTGGGTAAATCAGACCGCTGGATGCGATTGTTTTGACCGAAAACCAGTAGTGACCATCCTCTGGAGCCTCGAATGTGAATCGAGACTCTGCGGGCGGCACTCCTTCAACGAGATCCCAGCGTTCTCCGCCATCGCGTGACACAAAAAGCTGGACTTCCCTTGTCCCCAGTCGCCGGAGTTCGACTGCATCAAATTCAAAAGGAATTCGAAAGCGTCGCGACTTGGAAAAAACGGGTTCCGCTTGGACGGCGCTCGCTGTCAAGACGATTCCGAGCAGGCAGAGAATCACTCGTAACGCCATTCTCCGAGTGGAGGTCTGGCAAAGCAACATCGAGGGGAGTGCCGGTGAATCGTCCATGTCCATCCTGGCCGGATCTGTTGGAATTGATGCATGACTGACTGCGCAGCTTGAGTCTTCATCAGCCATGCTCAGAGGTTCTATCGTCCTGCAGGGAAGACAACTTCATCCGATTATTCCGCAGGAAACAGTTGTCTGGAGTCTGAGTGACTCTACTTCAACATTGCGTATTTCGTGTCGCTAACGATTAGTTTCGTTCGCACAAGATCGGTTTCGGATTTTTCGTGGATTGCATCGTCGTGTGCAGCTGAATGCGGCAGTGACAGGCAGAAAATGCCGTCCGCCGAGGGCAAAATATTGAAATTCGCACAATCGTATATTCACAAGAACGGAAAACTGATCAATTCCGCAATGTTGGAACCTCTACTCCAAGGCCCCGCTGTGCCTTTGGAGTCAACTTTCAGGTTCTGACATAAGTCTCCACGACCAATTTCACGACGGCAGAGTCTTCGCTTCCGGAAAAGTTCATCCAGATTACGGAATTAAAAAGAACTGTGTCATCGTCAAATCTGTAAATGTCGATTAACGAATGCAGGTTCCCAGGGTCGCCTCATGGATGAGGGAACGGGAACGCATTGCCTCACTCATAGGGAAATCGGGCTATGGCTCCTCGCAAATTTCTTTGTGCTGTCCTGAGTTTCGCGATTGTGACAGGACCGACACGAGTTCCTTTTGCACAAGATTACGTTCAGCCAGCCGAGACATATCAATATCCCTCAAGCGTTGGATATGGCTCGTACCCTGACAGTGGATCTGTGGCTGTCAGCTCGCCTGGGGCAATCTGGTCTCCGTATATTGAAATCGGAGGAATCTTCGGGGAGTCCTATTACAACGGACTGAGTGAATCCAACGGGGTGACGAGCGCATTCGTTCCATTGATTCAGTCCAGTACGGGGATGATGTATCTGGATATCACCGGCATCTATGGGACCGGTGACAGTATTCTGGGAAGCGTCGGGGGAGGTTATCGCCACCTGACCTCTGAAGGGCTCATTATTGGGGCCTATGGATACTACAACTACTTTAACTCCTCTGCTGGTAACGGATACCACGCCGGGCTGTTTGGAGTTGAAGTTCTTGATGAAGGCTGGGACTTCCGCATTAACGGAATTATTCCAGACTCCACGCAGCATGTTGTCAGTTCCAGCGCTGAAATCATCAACGACAATCTCTTTCTGCAGACGACCCGTGAAGGGGCCTATTACGGATCGAATGCAGAGTTTGGCGTGCTGACCTATTCGAAGCCAAATCTGGAATGGCGAAATTATGTCGGTGCCTATGCCTATGATCGGAATGGGTCTGAATACGAAGCTCTTTATGGTCCGCGCGTACGAACAGAGTTGAGCCTGTTTGAAATTCCGGGGTTGGGAGACGGTTCTCGTGTCGTCTTCTCCGGCCAATATCAATACGACAAAGTTCGCGGAAATCAGGGAGCGGGAATGATCTCCCTGCGGATCGGGCTGGGACGCAATCAGCGTCTGCAGGGGATCGAACGCCGGATGCTGACTCCGGTTGTGCGTGATGGCATTATTGCACGCAACGGCACGATCACGGAAAACACTCGCCTGGATAATGGTCAGTTCATCAACGGCTATATTAATTCCGACACAATTGATCCCGAGCAGGTTCTCGCGAATGCGGGAGACAACAGTCTCGTCCTCTTTGATGGCGGTGGAGTTGCCAATGCCGGGGTGATTACCACGGCCACCGGATTTGTCCTGAATCAGGGGCAGACAGCGCTGGGAGCTGAGGGGATTGTCCTCGTGACCGGGGTTGTTTCAGGTGCGACGGTTGCGATTGATGGAACTCGGCCGACAGTTCAGGGAACAACGACATCGACAAATGTCTTTACTCTCGCAAATAACTCCTCCGTTCGAGAAATGGATATTGTTGGAGGGCGCAACGGCATTTTCGGGAATAATGTCACTGGAATCCTTGTGAGCGGTAATACGCTTTCCCAGGCCAACATGAATGGTTTGCTGATTCAGGGAACTTCCAGCGGCGATATCATTGGAAACGAGGCATTTGATAATGGAGCGCACGGCTTCAGTCTTCCGACTTGGGGTGGAAATTCTCGTGTTACCGGGAACTCTGCCTATCGGAATGCCCAGAACGGCTTCCAGATTACGGGTCTGACCGGAAACGCCACTGTGATCGGCAACAGCACTTCCAGCCCGAACGGTGAGGGGAATGGCGGGGACGGATTCAACATTGGCAGCATGAGTCAGAACACTGTCGTCGCTGCTAATAACGCCAGCGATAACGAAGGTGCTGGAATTCGGATCGGAAACATCTCTGGCAATGCGATGGTGACCACGAATGTCGCCTCCCGCAACGAGGGCGATGGGATCGTGACCGGAACCCTGACCGGCAATGCCCAGCTTGCAAACAACACAACCTCTTCCAACACCGGAAATGGCTTTGTGATCAACGGAATTCAGGGAGATGCATCCGTTGTCAATAACTCATCCACGGGTGATTTGAATGGCTTCCGTGTCACCGGAACGACTAACGGGAATGCGATCTTTGCGAACAATACAGCTGAAAACAGCCGCGCCAACGGGTTCGATTTCACCGGACAGGTGACCGGCGATGCCGCCATTCTTGCCAACACTGCGACCGGAAGCGGTGGTCATGGATTTAGCATTGCGTCGCTCTCTGGAGCTGCGATTGTGACTGGAAACACAGCCACCGGCGGCCAGCAGGATGGATTCCGCATTGTCAACATGAGTGGCGGAGTCGTCGCGACAAATACAGCGAATGGCAACGTGGGTGATGGCTTCGAGTTCGTCACATTCACAGATGGAATGATTGCGAACAACACTGCCGGTGCTGCCGGTGCCGGGAACGCAAACGGCTTCCACTTCAGCGGAACGAATTCCGGTGGAATGATTCTGGGGAACGTTGCCGTCGGAAACAGTCAGGCCGGGATGCTCTTCAACAATATGACCGGCGGGACTCTCGACAGCAATATTGCTAATGGCAATGGAACGGATGGATTCCGGTTTAATGCTCTTAGTGGCGGAACCATCGTCGATAACTCCGCAACCGGCAATACTCAAAATGGATTCCGCTTTGCCAACATGACTGGCGGAAGCGTCACCAACAACACCGCGCTGAATAACCTCGTCAACGGAATTCTGGTTGAGGGGAATGCGGTTGGAGACTTCATCGGGAATACTGCTCGCAATAGCGTAACTGGAAGCGGGATTGTCATGACCGGTGATCTCACTGGAGACGTGATTGGTAACATTGCCAGCAGCAATGCTGTTGATGGGTTAAACATTGCTGGCGTGGTGACGGGTGATGTCCTCAACAATACCGCTTCAACGAACGGCGAGGACGGAACCGGGACAGGAATCACTCTGGGCGGAGTGACCGGAGACTTCGCCGGAAATACGGCCAATTCCAACTCTGCCTCAGGAATGGTGATCAATGGCGATGTTGGTGGAACGGTCGCAAACAACACCGCTCTGCAGAATGAAAATGGTGACGGAATCAACATTGCAGGAAACGTTGGAAATGGTGTGGAGTTTAACACCACCAGTGACAACGCCGGGGCCGGGATGGTCATCGGCGGCAATGTAACCGGAGTCGTCAACAGCAACATCGCTTCCAATAACACAGGTGGTCGCGGGATTAATATTGCTGGAAACGTCTCTGAGGACGTGGCGAACAACGTGACCCAAGGAAACGCAGGAACGGGTCTGTCCGTCGGAAGCGTAACCGGAAACCTGACGAATAACCTGGCCAGCAGCAATGCTGGAGATGGAATCAATGTGGCGGGGAATGTGAACGGAGATGTTGCTCTCAACATCACTGAAATCAACACCGCCGGTAACGGGATGACCATTGGCGGTAGCGTCGGCGGAGATCTTGAGCAAAACATCTCCAGCAATAACTCCCTTGGCGGGATCAGCGTCGCAGGCGGCGTCACTGGCTCTGTGACAGGAAACTTGACCACGATCAATCAGAATGGCGATGGATTGCGTGTGGCGGGCAATGTTGCCGGCGACGTCTCCAACAATACATCATCCGGGAACATCAACGGGAATGGATTGCGATTTGGCAGCGTGACCGGAGATATCACTAATAACGTCGCAATGACAAACAGCCTGAACGGGATTCGGGTTGACGGGAGTGTCGGTGGCGACGTTGCACTGAACAACACTCAGGGCAATACCCAGGACGGGATCAACATTGCCAACAACGTCGGTGGGAATGTCACTCTGAACTGGGCGGACAATAACACCGGGAGTGGAATTAATATTGGCGGGAATATTGCTGGCGACCTCAGCATGAATCAGGCCAGTAATAACACGAACGGCAACGGAATCCGGGTTGCTGGAACTGTCCAGAACGCTATTGGAAATATCACAAGTTATAATGGTCAGAATGGTCTGATTCTGGGAGGGGCGACCGGGACTGTCTCCGGAAACGTCGCCGTTGAAAACGGTCTGGGCGGAATTATCGTGACGGGAGACATTCTTAATGGTCTCAACAATAACGTTGTCATTGGAAATCTGAATGGTTGGGGAATCACCGTTGCTGGAAATGTCACGGGCGGGATCAGCCTGAACCAGGTGGAAGACAACCTGCTTGGGGGCGGGATCTTCGTTGCAGGTTCTGTGACTGGCGATGTTACGGATAACGAACTCAGCGGCAACGGTGCGTCGGGTGTGAAAGGCGACAACTTCCACGGCCTGTTCATTGGCGGTGGTCTCATCGGAGATCTCTCCTTTAATACCGCTAATTTCAACATCAATGGGGATGGACTTCACATCGTTGGCGGTGTCGTTGGAGATGTCATCGGCAACCAGACCAACTTCAACGATCCCGGAATCTTCATTGATGGAGATGTCACCGGTGATCTGGCTCTTAACGAGGCCAACAGCAACCAGGGAACAGGGATTGTCGTGACCGGTCGGGTTGAAGGAGATGTCGACAACAATACCACGAACAGCAACGTCCAGAACGGAATGGAGATTGGAAGCGTTGGCGGTGACCTTCAGAATAACGAAGCGTCCTCCAACGGAGTCAGCGGAATTGTCATCGCTGGCGGAGTGGATGGGGACGTCGCCAACAACAAGATCCAGAATAACCAGACTGGCGTTGGAATGTCGATTGCCGGAGACATCGGAGGCGATCTGGCGAATAACGAGGCGAACCTGAACGCACGCGAAGGGATCCTCGTTCAAGGATCGGTCGGGAGTGTCTTTGGCAATGACACCAGTGACAACAACACTGCCATGACCGGAGTCAATGGCCTGACGATTATCGGCAGCGTGAATGGGGATGTGGTCGGAAACGTTTCCAACACCAACGGAAACGGTGCAGGGATGGAATTTGGGAACGGTGTGACCGGGATGGTCTCGAACAACCAGGCGAATGAAAACGCTTCGGGAATCATCGTTCTCGGTGACGTCGGAACGGGGGTGTTCAATAACCAGACGAACGACAACACGGCAGCTTACGGCCTGTATGTCACCGGTAGCATTCTCGCCGGTGGCTTGCAGGGGAATACCGCGACCGGAAATGAAAACGGAATTGGGATCCAGATCAACGGGCAAGTGGTCGGGAACGTTGTCAGCAACGACACCAGCGATAACGACACCGGGATGAGCCTCAACGGCGGAATTGATGGGGACCTCCTCGGCAACATAAGCAACGATAACACCGTCGGGCACGGCATTCAGGTGACAGGGGACATCACTGGGGCCGTCGCGCAGAACACAACGTCCAGAAACGCCACTAGCGGACTCATCATTACAGACAACGTGGGTAACGGACTGACCTTCAATATCGCTGAAGGAAACACGGGTGGCGACGGGATCAACATCGGAGGAACAGTCACAGGCAACGTTGCATCCAACGTCATGAGGAACAACAGCCTCAGCGGCCTCATCATTGGCAACGGAATCATCGATGGAGACCTGCTCGGGAATACCGCTACTGGAAACTCTGGCGGAAACGGGATCGAGATTACCAATGGCGATGTTGGTGGGAATGTCTCCGGCAATATTGCCTCCGGCAGCCTGATCGGTCTGACAATTACTGGCAATGTCACGGGTGATGTGTCGTCGAACACAACTAGCAATAACGGCACCGGGATGAGTATTGCCGGCGACATCGGTGGAAACCTCTCCAGCAACACCAGCAGCAACAACACCACCGGCGACGGGATTAGCGTGACCGGAGATATCGCCGGAGACGTCTCCTCAAACACCATCGAAGGCAACGCTGGAAATGGTCTGGCCATTACCGGGAGCGTCCCGGCAGCGTCCTTGGGAACATGGCAGGACGTGATGCTGCCTCCGCGAACGGCACCGGCGGCTCGGGCGATGGAATCCGGATCACGGGAAATATTGGCGGAGACCTCTCCAGCAACACGGCCAGCTTCAACGAAAATGGCATCGGGATTAACGTGGGCGGCAACGTGACCGGCAACATCGCCGTCAACACGGCGAGCAATAACCAGGCAGGGATCGTCATTGCCGGTCAGGCCAACGGCAATGTGCTTGGGAACACGACCAATAACAACACTGTCGGCGACGGGTTCTTCATCGGAACCTTTGGAGCTGTCAACGCGACAGTCATGGCAGAAAACATTTCGACCGGCAACGCGAATGGGGCTGGATTCGCCTTCAACAATTTCCTGAACGGCTTCTTCCGTCACAACACCGCAACGAATAACCAGAACGGTTTGGTGATCAATGGCGAATACTCGGGTGGTCGGATCGGCGACGGGAACATCCTGACGGACAACGAATTCGACGGGATCTTTGTCAACCACATGTCCGGTGGACAGCTCGGAGGAAACCTGCTCGCTCGCAACGGAGAAGATGGTCTTCATATCGAACTGCTCAGCGGAGGATTGGTCGGAGGTGGAAATCCGGACCTGATTGTTCCGAACTTCGATGTCTTCGATTATGGAAATCTCGCGATCAACAACGGCCGTCACGGTTTCTACATCAACACGATGGAGGGCACCGGGCTCATCAATGCGAACCTCTCTGTGGACAACAATCAGGGGAACGCTTTGGGTGAGGACGGCAACGGCTACCACATCGTGACCCTGAATAGCGGCACGATCGACAACAACGCTGCAGCGAATACCAACTTCCTGAACCCGGGAAGCTGGACCCAGGTGGATGGCTTCCGGATTGAAAACGCCAATGGAGGGACAATTTCTGAAAACACCGCATTGGCGAATGCAAGTGATGGATTCCAGATTGACAGTCTCACTGGTACAACGATCACCGGGAACGTCGCTGGAGACTTCGACGTAGCACTTGTCGGAAACAGCGACCACGGCTTTAACATCATCTCCATGACTGGCGGTTCAGTAACGAACAACGATGCTGGAAACAACGGCGACGATGGATTCTTCATCGGCGGTCCTGTTGCCACCGGATCATTCTCCGGAAACGACGCGCGGTCGAACGGGGATAACGGGATTCACTTCGAAGGAGACTTCGTAGGGAATCTGGCGAACAACAACGCCGACGGCAACACTATCAATGGTATTTTGGTGGAAGGTTCCATCACCGGGAACCTGACCGGCAACGACGCCGACGGAAATACTCTCAACGGGATTTACGTAATGGGAGACGTTTCCGGAAACGTTGCGAACAACGGGAACAATAATGCAGAAAACACAGACAATGGCTTAGGCAACAATGGAGCCATGGGGCTTCGGATCGATGGCACTGTTGGTGGGAACGTCAACAACAACCTCGCCACTGCGAACACCGGGAATGGAATCCAGATCAACAACGTTGATGGCAACATCAACAACAACACAACGAACGGAAGCACCACGGGCAGCGGTTTGGTTATTACTGGAACTGTGGGCGGAAACGTCAGCAGCAATACCGCTCGAGGGAATGGCCTTGATGGAATTCAGCTGACATCGACAGGAGTCGTCACTGGAAACATCAGCAATAATACAACGGGCGGGAACAATCAATTTGGTGGAAATGGACGTGACGGGATTCGCATCGAAGGGACCGTGTCCGGTAATGTGAACAACAACACCGCTAACGCGAACACGAACGGGATTCACGTCACCAGCACGGGTATCGTTACCGGAACGATTAACAACAACGCAACCGGTGCTGATGGCTTCGGAAATACCGCGAACGGGATCTTCATCGAAGGGACGGGAAATACCGGAAACATCGTGAACAACAACGCCAACTTCAACATTGGAGGAAATGGAATTCACATTGCCAACCTCTCCGGATCGACAGTGGTGTCAGGGAACACTGCGAACGACAACGGCACAGGGTTCCTGTTCGATACGATGTCCGGTGGAACATTCGGATCGAACAATGCAGCCAACAGGAACACCCAGGACGGTTTGCGGATCGATGGGAACATGACCGGCGGCTCAATTACAGGCAACTCCAGTGCAGGGATTGCCGGATTTGGATTTAACGACAACGGCCGGGACGGGATTCGGATTGTTGGTGAGATGTCCGGCGGATCGATTTCCGGAAACTCCGCACGAGCGAACGATGGAATTGGATTCAACTTCCTCGGAGGAGTCACTGGTGGTGCGATCTCCGCGAACGTTGCGGGTGGAAACACCGCTGCACTTGCGAACGGTTCGGATGGATTCAGCTTTGCTAGTATCTCTGGAAGCGCGAACGTGAACCAGAACCAGGCCGTGAACAACGTTGGCAACGGGTTTAACGTGCTTGGGGCCTTCTCGACGAACGGTGGATTCTCGTTCAACATTGCGACAGCGAATGAACAAAACGGATTCCGGTTCGGAGGAGCAACCAACGGTGGTTCAATTTCCAACAATACTGGAAACCAGAACGACGTGAATGGATTCCTGTTTGTAAACCTGACCGGAGATGCAGTTGTGACCGACAACACTGCAAATGGAAACGGGCAGGATGGATTCCAGGCGACCGCGTTTACTGCTGATGCGATCTTCAGCAACAACAGCGCAAGCAACAACGGTGACCAAGGGTATCAGTTCCCGGGCGGTGCCACCGGAACTGCGAATGGCAACACGGGTGCCGGAAATGCAAACGGCAACAACACCTACCCATAGTCCAACGGGATGCATCTTGTAACAGGTCAATGCAGCAACGGCCGGGGACATCTCCGGCCGTTGTTCGTTTCAAGCCGCACGGAACCCGTCCGGCCCATCTCGGGAAGGGGAAATGAAACGCAGAGGGGCAGAGTCGCCAAGGCGCAGAGAGTTTCTTTTTCCTCCTCTGCGGCTCTCCGGCCCCGCGTCTCTGCGTCAACTTTTGGAATTC
>CALLWY010000308.1 GCA_938015865.1 uncultured Planctomicrobium sp. | reverse complement strand
GACTGCTGTTTTTTATTGCATGTGGAGGAAGGAGGAAATGGGATGGTTGACATGACGGTCGTGGAAGAACGCCTGCAGTTTGCTCTCGACGTCTCCCGGCAGGCGGAAGATCTGGTCATGAGCTATTTCCTCACGTCCGGGCTGCAGGTCGACCTGAAGGCGGACGACTCCCCAGTCACCGCTGCCGATCGCGGGGCGGAAGAGTTGTTGCGAGAGAAAATTCGGGCAGCCTATCCCAATGATGCGGTGCTCGGAGAGGAATTTGGCGAGACACCGGGGACGAGCGGCTTCCGATGGATTCTGGACCCCGTGGACGGGACGAAGTCCTTTGTTCATGGGACTCCGCTATTCGGAATGCTGATCGGGTTGCAGTTTGAAGGGGCCAACGTTGCTGGGATTTGCCGGCTCCCGGCTGTCAGAGAAGTGATTTACGCTAGAAAAGGAGGGGGGGCGTGGTGGTGCCGGGGAGATCAGCCAGCGGTGAAATGTCAGGTCGCTTCTCCCAAGCCCCTGAATCAAGCTCTCTTCTGTTACACCGCTGTCGAAGGGTTTGAGGAAATTCGCCGGGTGGATGTTCTGCTCGCACTTTCCCAGCGGAGCCGGATCTCCCGAGGATGGGGGGACTGTTACGGACACATGCTGGTCGCGACTGGCCGGGCCGAATTGATGGTCGATCCGCTGTTAGCGGAATGGGATGCGTGCGCTCTGATCCCGATTGTTGAGGAGGCGGGAGGAGTTTTCATGAATTGGTCCGGCGAAAGTTCTGCAACCGGGGGCAACGGAATTTCCCTGATTCCCTCCCTGAAAGACGAGCTACTCAGTATTCTGGGGGCCTGACGGCGAACGTGAAATCGGGATCGGGAATGGGCCTGCAACTCCGCTGGTCGTTCGTTGAATGGATGAAGAAATACTTCGTCTGACTGGATGGGAAGAAATAGACACAGTGAATGACGAACAGGGCGCTGCAGCGCTGAACGACCAAGCCTGGGATCTGGTCCACCAAATACTTGCAGAGGCGGACGAGCTGCGCATTGATCCTGTCACAGGTCACGGGCCGGGGGTTGTCATCGACTTCGGTGTCGAAACCACAGGGAGTCTGGCTGCAGGACTGGCGTTAGCGGAGGTCTGTACCTCCGGGCTGGCTGACTTTTCAATTCTTCCTGGGACGGTGGATCGAGTCGGTTGGCCGTATTTGCAAATTCAAACCGACTATCCTCTGGAAGCTTGCCTGTTGAGTCAGTATGCCGGCTGGCGGCTGAAAGTGAATGATTACTTTGCCATGGCCTCCGGGCCAATGAGAGCCAGCAGCGGTTTGGAAGATCTCTTCAGACAGCTTGAATATACCGAGGAAGGATACGGGGTCGTTGGTGTCCTGGAATCGTCCTCGCTCCCCGGCCGGGATGTGATTAACTATGTCGCCCGAACCTGTGGGGTGGCTCCGGAACATGTGGCTCTGCTCGTCGCACCGACGGCGAGTCTGGCAGGCAACCTTCAGGTGGTCGGACGGGTCGTTGAAACTGCCTTGCACAAGTTGTACGAGTTGGGGTTTGATGTCACTCGGGTCGAATCCGCTTGCGGGTGGGCACCGATTCCCCCTGTGGCTGATGAAGACATCATTGGAATTGGTCGTACGAACGATGCGATTCTCTATGGCGGACGGGTGACACTCTGGGTGGAAGGCGACGACACCTCGATTCGCGAAATTGGTCCGCGAATCCCTTCAAGCAGTTCATCCATGTACGGAAAAGGGTTTCTGGAAATTTTCGAATCGACTGGTCGTGATTTCTACCAGATTGATCCTCTTCTGTTCAGTCCGGCGGAGATCGTCATTCACAACATCGAGACGGGCCGCGTTCATCACTTTGGACAAGTCAACGAGTCCATGTTACGGTCTTCGTTCGGATTTTGACGGATCGCGCGTGGAGTGAATCAGTCTGGCGTCGGTCCACATTGTGCCGAACAAATGAAACAACAGGATGCTCGAGAGGAGTTGGCGTTTGAACAGCGCATTGACCACTGACGTGCATCATCCCCGAAAGCGAGTATGGGCGGCCATATGGCTACTTATCGGGGTCTGGCTGCTTTACCGGGCGGTTTTTGATGGGGCCGGCAGTGCCTATGTCACCGAGCTGAATGGCCGTGTCTCAGGGGCAACATATAACAATGCACTGGCAGGGGAGGCAGTCTATAGTTTTCCCCGAACGGTCGGGATCTGGGTGGCTGCCTTCTTCACCCTCAGTGTCTTTTCGTTTCTGTATCGTGACAATCCCTGTTACAAGGTTGCTGAAGCTGTCTTTGTCGGGGTCTCTGCAGCCTATTATATGGTCGTCAGCTTCTGGACCGTTCTGATTCCCAGCCTGCTGGCGAAGATCTGGCCGAACTGGGTGCAGTCGTGGGCGATGCCGGGGATGTCTCCTGTGCGGGATGAACTCTGGTGGCTGTACCTGATTCCACTGGTGCTCGGAGTCATGTTGCTCTGGCGACTTTCTCCGCGCGGTGCGTGGATCGCTCGATGGCCGCTGGCATTCATTATTGGTTCGACCGCCGGAATTCGACTGGTCGGATTTCTACAGGCCGACTTTCTCCGGCAGATTCATAGCACGATTGTGCCTGTCG
>CALLWY010000307.1 GCA_938015865.1 uncultured Planctomicrobium sp. | reverse complement strand
AGGCTGGGGACGATTTCCTGTTGTCTTTGCCGAGGCAGCACAACGGATGGGTTATTCCGTCTTCTGCCAGGGCATCGATGGCATGGCGTCTGAGGAACTCAGGGACATCTGCGATTACTACGAACCTCTCTCACTGGGAAAGGTGGGAAAGGCGATTCGCAACTTCAAGAGGAAAAATGTCTTCAATGCCGTCATGGCAGGGAAGATCGAGAAACGGGTACTCTTCGATCCGTTCATCCTCTGGAAGCTGCTGCCGGACTGGCGGACCCTTCATATGTGGTTCCGCTACTGCACGGAAAACAAGAAGGATGACACACTCCTGCTCGCGGTGATTCGCGAATTCGAACGTGACGGCATTCATTTCCGTTCTGCATTGGACTTTTGTCCGGAGATTCTCGTGAGACACGGATTTCTGACTCGACGACACCCGACGGCTGCCCAGTGGAAAGACATCCACTTTGGCTGGGAAATGGCAAAAGAAATGGGCCGGCTCGACATCGGCCAGACGGTCGTCGTGAATGACACCGCAGTGATTGCGGTGGAAGCGATCGAAGGGACCGATGAGTGCATTCGTCGTGCGGGAACACTCTGCCGACGCGGAGGGCTGGTCGTCGTCAAGGTCGCCAAGCCCAATCA
Organism: uncultured Planctomicrobium sp.; assembly: GCA_938015865.1. Lineage (GTDB taxonomy): Bacteria > Planctomycetota > Planctomycetia > Planctomycetales > Planctomycetaceae > Planctomicrobium. The sequence continues at coordinate 27,554 of CALLWY010000307.1, read as the reverse complement.
GGACATGCGATTCGACGTCCCCACGGTGGGAGTCCAGACCCTGCAAGTCATGCGTGAAGCCGGAGCCCGGGTTCTGGCCATTGAAACCGGATTAACGATCCTTCTCGATGAAGAAGAAGTGATCCGGCTCGCAGACAAGCTCGGAATCGCCATCGTTTCCGTGAAGGCGGAGGAAATCAGACTCCGCGCTGCTGCGTGAAGCCCTGAATCGACACCGAATCCTCGGAGAAACAGACAACTCCGTGCGCCAACCACGACGGACGAGTCCCTGTCGCAGTGGAGTGTTTCAGCTACTGGATACTCCACCACAATGTTGATTACCGCTGGAACGCATTACGTTCGTGAGATGATCTCGAAGAGAAGTTGCTCTTTTCTCCCTTTGCGTCTCGCCGTCTTCGCGTCTTTGCGATGAATTTTCTTTTCCCTATGGAGTACTGTTCCCCAGTGTCGAATTGGCTCCCTTCAAAGGCGCCCGTTCTGCCGGGTTCCGCAATCCGTTGCCGACAGGTGTAGAGAACGCAGAGGCGGAGAGAATGGCTTAGCCCCTGTCTCATTAGTCCCTGTCTCAGTGGTATGTCTCTGTCACTTGTTGCTCCATCACAGTATTGATCACTACTCGAACGTCTTACGTTCGTGAGATGTGATGTAAGAGACGTTGAATCCTCAGGGAAGCGGACAGATCAGCACCGCCTCGATATCTCCAATACCGCCGTCCCTGATTCCCGCGTGGAAGATCCGTGTGCACCGGACGGCTCAAGAAATCCAATTCCCCACGCCACTGCGATCCCAGCCAGCAAAGCCATGCTGAGAGGGAATCGGTGATGGGAATGGAACTCCATTTCCGGGAGCAGGTCGCTGAGCGAAATGCAGAGAAAGACTCCTGCTGAAAACGCGAGCATCGTCCCGACCAGCTCCGTCTGCTGCTCGACGAGAACAGATGCACTCAGCAGAAAGAAAATCGCTCCGAGCGGACACATCACGGCAAAGGCGAGATTCACCACTGTCTGCCAGCGGGATCGCCAGTGAGCCGCCTGCATCAATGCTGTGATCGACAGGGCATCCAAGGGTTTATGGAGCAGAATGGCCAGGAATGTCCCCAACCCCAGCATCCAGCCACTTCCATTCACATGCATCGACTCTGCCTGAAGACTGGCCCCCAGCGCCATCCCATCAATGAGGGTATGAACTGACAGGCCAATAAAGACCCCCAGCCATCCCAGCTCACTGGTCAACGGAACTGAATGCCCGTGTGAGACTGTCCGGGAGTGAGAATGGGAAATCCTATGCTCCTGCTCGATCTCATGAGGGTGATCATGATCGTGGTCATGATCATGTTCGCGTCCATGCTCGGCACAGGCGCTCATCTGCGCGGGATCGTGATGATGAAAATGAAACGCTCGCAGCAGAAAAAACATGACGACCAGCCCGAGCATCATGCTCATCATTGCCTGATCCAGCTGGCCGGGACCGAGATACTGGATGGCATGCGGAAGCATGTGAAACAATGCAATCCCCAGCATCAGTCCCCCCACGAAGCTGATGAGCAGCTGCATTCGCTGATGAGTCAGAGTCACCAGGCGCGGCAGCCGTCCCCCCAGAAGCGAAGCAGCAATGATCAGCCCGCAATACACAAACAGGGTGGGAAGAATGGATATCATCGCGCAACTCAATCGACGGCGGCTGAAGACGGACAGCCTTGGGGAAAGCCGTTCATCTTAGCGAAAATTTCGCCAAATGTCTTCTCGGTCGCAGGTGCAATCGATTGGCAAATGTAATTCCGAACGGTTTATTTCGATTCACCCCCAGTGAGGCGAGATCAGAACGTCAGTTCCACGTCGCAGAGTTCGTAGGGGCCAATCTCCAGATTCACAGCCTCGTCCACACGAAGCGGGGTGATCGTTTCCCCTCGAAAATCAATCGTCCGGGCAGACTGTGGGGAACGGAAACACTCCAATCGGAGCGACCGACCGCGCCCTTCCGTTTCCAGAAGTCGAACAACCAGGCTCCTCGGATTCGCCGAGGGAGACACCCCTGTGATTTGCACGTTGGCCGCACTAAGCCCCAAAAACCATCCGACACGGCTCCCCCCGGCCGGTTTTGTCTTGGTGCGAACAACCAGCGGAGGCAAAGACTGATCGAGCGATGCCTGCATCGGATACTTAAGATCGACTCCGATTGAAAAAGAGAATCGCCGTACCGTTTCCCCTTCCACAATCATCAATGTGTCGAGCATTCGTTCGCCGGTCATTCGATGAAACGGAAGCCCCGGAGTCATGATGGTTGTGCGAAATGCCTCGTCAGCAATCTCGATAAACTGAGGAGCCTCCACCCTTTGACCAACAATCTTGTGAGCCCCCTGCTGGAGGGAAGCAGTCAGAGCAACATCCGCATACTTCCATGCAAACCGGCAGCCGAGATAGTTCGTCCATGGGTCTCCGAGTAACTCCTGAGCAGGAGCGACCTCAACATCCACCTGAACTGCGGCAAGGCCTTTGATCACTCGCGTCCGCTGTCGGTACGTCGCCACCACGTCACCGAGATGATCGTCTATCAAGTCCCCCACGGTCTCAATTTCACCAACCAGCGGACCGCTGGACAGAACCCGCGACTCCCTGAGCTGCATCGATGTGTAAAACGTCTTATAGGTCTGCGGTTCGTCCCCGTCATGGACAGTCACCACTTTCTCGCGCCCAAACCGCAGTGCAATCTGCTGGCTGATCCGGTTCGGACTCCGACGATAGGTATGAATCCCCGCAATTCCTCCTGTGACATCACTCATCCGCACTTCGAAGAGTTCGTTCCGCAGGACCAGATCCTCAGCCATCGGAATCTTTCGAGTCGTCGTCTTCTCCTTTTCGACTGATCCGCTGGGGGCAGTCGCTCCGATCCAGACAAATCCACACGGGGGAAGATCCACAAGGACACAGACCCGGTCCTCATCGTTCTGAATTCCCAGGACGTGAGGAGACGAAACAGGAACAGTCCCTGTCGGCCAATCAATAACCGCCTTCCGTGGAAACGAGAGCGGATTGATGATCAGAACCCCCTCCCCCTGCTCTCCCCCTGATGCAACAATCGCTCTGAACTCATTCACTGCCTCGGCAGTGATGTCATCCAGTTTGTGCTGAGCCTTTGCCTTTGTTTCGGAGGTTGCTCCGGGATGCGCTTCCCGCACCAGTTTTTCCAGCGATTCGATTTCTGAATCGGGACCGAACTCATTTTTCAACAGACGAGTGATCTGACGAAGCCAATTGGCCGTGTCGAATGTCCGCTCCCGGTTCCAGTAGTCAACAAATCGCGAGACAGGATCGGATTCCCGGGCAGCCACGGAGTGAACGAGTCCCGGGGAGAGGTATTGCCCCGGCTGATTGCTGACGTGACGTCCCGGCCCTCCGGCACGCTCAAAATAGTCCTCAAACCGGACAAAATGCCCCAGAACAGGAGCGTAGGTGTGAGCACGCCGCAAATCGTTGAGAAACGGCTGACGCATTTCAGGCCAGCGGACAAGCATCGTGGCGGCGACATAGTCCAGATCCATCGATTCGGACATCCGATCCGGGAAACGCAGGATCGCGGCAGCACTGTCCGCAGCAATGGGAATGCGGCTGAAGGACAAAATCTTGCTTCCGTCAGGACCTTCCCACTTGAAGTGCGATTGCTCCTGATCGGGATACAGGCCGTCATCCATGACCAGATGCAACGCCCCCTGATAGCCAAGTTTGTTCAGCAACTGAGGGAGGTGAGCCCCCAGCCCGAAGCGTTTGCGGCCCCATGTCCGGGGGACAGCTTCAAACAGAGTCTCAAACATCTTTCGACCCGTTCGCAAATGCCAGAGGGTGTCATTCAGAGAAAGGGCCGAATTCACCACCTCCTGGTCATCCCCACCGATGAGCTCTACTGTCCGGGCAGAGACTCCTTGCCTGATCAACTCCCGCCACTGCTGATCTTTATCAACAATTTCCTGCCAGACACCCGCTGTGGCATGAAGATTGACGGGAGTGGCCGACTGAAGCAGCTGTCGGAGCGAGTCTCCCACCAGATCAGGGGTTACGAGACAGAGATCGAGAAGAAAACACTCCACGGGATAGAATCGTTCGCGTGCCTCCTGCAGCATCTCATAACAACCACGCAGCCGGGTCCTTGCTGCGGTATCGTCCTGATGGAGCGCAGCCTGTGCTGCGGACACCATTTCCCGCTGAAGCGTCACCTCATCAATATTGCTGTAGCTGCGCATCCGCTGCGTGAGCAAATGCAGCAGAAGCCACGTCGTCCCGAAGGCCAGAAAATCAGCAACCAGCTCGGGATCAACTTCCGGCCCATTACCCAAAGGCTCCAGAATCTGCGAAAGAATCTGGTCCCGTTCAACTTCGCCACGAACAACGGTGTTCCCTTCGCTGCGTGCCTGCTCGATCCAGCCTTCGGGGATCTGGTCATCACAGCAGGTCGGGACCACAAATAGCTGCGGGCTCGAATCCGTAAAGGGAGAATCGCCGCGCTGCCAGCGGGGAAGGACGCCACTCTCAGCAATTAACCGCGGGTGCCAGACTGACGCAAATGCGTTAATCAGGCTCGCTGCGGGCTTTTCGGAAAGTTCCGTGGGGAGGTCTTCAATACCGTGCGAAGGAATCAGAACGGTCAGCTGTTTGTAAGTCATTGCGAGAAATGGATTTCCCTGACAAAGTCGGTCTGAGCGGAAAGGCAGGATTCAGTCCGTGTCGGATTGAATCCACCGACAAGTGCAGTGATCGACAAGATTGATGTCGAACCGCCCCATGACTTTATGATAGCATGGGTGAAATTGAATCATTTCCTCGTGAAAACCCTGAAACTCGCAACAGCGGAGGGGTCGTTCGATCGGAAAAGAAAGTGAAGCAACTTGACCTTTTCCTAGGGAATGAATATAAACACGTTTTAAGTGGTAATAATTACGTCGGATTGAGCCGATGAAACTCTCAAGGAAGTCGGACTACGCGCTACGCACCCTTTTCGAACTGGTTGCGAACTATGGGCAAGGTCCAATTTCGATTCGAGAAATTGCGGATCGGAACTATATCCCCCGCCGCTTCTTAGAGCAGATCATGATTGACCTGCGACACAAGGGGTGGGTCCGCAGCATCGCGGGGCGAGATGGAGGGTTTGTTCTGGCCAAACCGCCGCGTGAAATTACCATGGGAGAAGTGGTCCGCCACTTCGACGGCATCCTGGCGCCCATTGGGTGTGTATCGACATCAGACTACGAACCATGCCAACTGGAGAATGTCTGTCGATTCCGGCGTATTCTCCTTGAGATTCGGAATTTCGTGGTGAGCAAGATGGATCGGGCGACGCTGGAATATGTGTACGCCGGAGCCGTTGTTCGCCGTGAAGAAGTCTTCAGCCCATCGTTCGTTGCCGGGGACGGAATCTGACCCTTTTCGATTTTCGTAGAAAAAGCCATTTTTGCCGTTTTGGCCTTCAAATGCATTTGCAGCTTTGTTTAATAATCAAACTATTACTGATTTAGTCGCGATTAAATCAACGCCAACGCCGACATAAACACAAAGCCAGGTTAATTGGCCCTGATTTCACTGGTTTGAAAATTGATCTGGAGCTGAATTCGATGCCTGAACAACAAGCCACTTCCAACCCGAACGGACGGACACGAGTCCGTGAGCAGAATCTCGAACACGCTCTGGAACAGGTCCGCCAGGCATTGCAGGGCCTGCGTTTTGGGCAGGTCACCGCCATTGTCCAGGATGGAGTAGTGGTCCAGGTGGAACGAATTGAGAAGAAGCGAATTGTTTAATGTCCCTCGCTACGGATGCCTCAGCGAAGGACATCACGATCCCGGCATCCCGTTTCCCCGCAGGGAAAATCCCCTGCAAAACAAAGAAAGAACCCGATTCATGGTCTCTGTCGACTCCAAACCTGCTACGGCGTTACCAGCTGCATCCCTGCACCCCGTTGTGCTGGAGCATGCAATCTGTTGCCCGGCAGATGTGGAGTTCGCAGTCAACTCGATTCTGTCGACAATGCGAAGCTATCCGTTCGCAGCGACAGATGGCTTTGCGGTCCAGATGGCTCTGACACAGGCGATTCAGCAATCGCTGGAGTCCCGGCCAGAGAACACTCCACATCAGATCCAGCTCAGGACTCACATTACTATTTCATACGTCCGCATCCAGATTGAAGATGTTGACCTCGCTTCTGTTCCCGGGGGGTCCAGACTCCCTACTCTGGAGGACAACCACCGTCGATTTCATCTGGCCCGGACGTACATGACCAATGTCGAGTTCCGAAAGCAGGGGCGCCAGATCATCCTCTACCGAGTACGGGGGCAAGGCTCGGCCATTTCCGGACCTCCCATCGGATATGATTTTCAGATCTGACACCGTATCAGCAGCCCCTCTGACAGAAAGACGACGGAGACGGAAATCCTCTCGAACCAGTGGATTTGCTCCCGGCCCAGAGTCAGGCTACGACCTGCCCCGGGCAACGATCGTTCGACTATGCTCTGGGAATCTCTCCAGATAGACTGTCACCGCGGAGGTACAAACGCCTCCGCGGTTTTTATTGGTACAGGGTCCAATTTGCTGTCCCTGCAATTCTTTTTTATTGACCCGCGTCCGATCCGAGGACAATTTCCGGCCTCTGATCCGAATGCGGGTCGGAGTTGTTGATGTCGCTGCTCAGTCTCAAAAATGTCTCTTTTACATGGGCCGGTCCGTCACTGCTCGAGAATGTGAGCATGGAAATCGAGCGAGGAGAACGGATTGGCCTGCTGGGACGGAACGGAGCTGGAAAATCAACGCTGATGAAAATTCTGGCCGGAGAACTGACTCCGGATCAGGGGGATGTCAAAAGACAACCCGGCATCCGGATTCGCCGACTGGTGCAGGAGGTCCCGACCGATTCCGAAGACATCAAGCTTTCCGAACTGGTGGCCCAAGGGTACGAGCGAGACCCGGACCCTTCCCACGACTGGGAAGTAGACCATGCTGTTGATCAGGTTCTGGCACGGATGGGACTCAGTGGCGATGTCCCCTTCTCCACTCTGTCATCGGGAATGAAGCGACGTGCCCTGCTCGCACAGGCCATTGTTCAGGACCCGGACATTCTCCTCCTTGACGAACCGACCAACCATCTCGATATCGACTCGATTTCCTGGCTGGAAGGATTTCTCAAGAACTACAGCGGGACGCTGATCTTCATTACGCACGACCGTGTCTTCCTGCAGGGACTGGCTAACCGCATTCTTGAGGTTGATCGGGGACAACTTTTCGACTGGACGTGCGACTACGCCACCTTCCTCACCCGCAAGCAGCAGCTTCTGGAAGCAGAAGAGAAGCAAAATGCCCTTTTCGACAAGAAGCTTGCTGCGGAAGAAGTCTGGATTCGACAGGGGATCAAGGCCCGACGAACGCGAAACGAAGGGCGAGTTCGCGCTCTGAAAAAAATGCGAGAGGAGCGGGCGGCCCGTCGCCAGCGGATTGGCAATGTCAAAATGCAATCCAGCACGGCGGAGCGATCAGGGCATCTTGTCGTGGAGATGACGGATGTCTCGTTTTCTTACAACGACCGCCCGATCATCCGGAACTTCTCTACACTGATCACCCGCGGGGACAAAGTCGGAATCATCGGCCCCAATGGCGCAGGAAAAAGCACACTTCTCAAACTGATCCTTGGAGAGCTGACTCCAACTGCGGGACAGATCCGGCAGGGGACCAACCTGCAGGTCATTTACTTCGATCAGCTGCGGGAGCAGATCGACGAAGAAAAAACGGTCGCCGAAAACGTCGGTGAGGGTCTGGAAACCATTGAGATCAATGGCCAGCGCAAACACATCATGGGTTACCTTCAGGATTTCCTGTTCACCCCCGATCGGGCACGACGTCCCGCCCGCTACCTCTCCGGAGGAGAACGGAACCGAATGCTGCTGGCGAGGATCTTCAAACGCCCATCCAATGTCATGGTACTGGACGAACCGACAAACGATCTCGATCAGGAGACACTGGAACTGCTGGAAGAACTCGTCAATGATTACCCGGGAACGGTCCTTCTGGTCAGCCACGACCGCGCCTTTCTGAACAACATCGTGACCAGCACGATTGTCCTGACGGGTGACGGCCAGATTCAGGAATACGACGGCGGGTACGATGACTACATCCGGCAACGCACCGAAGCCGAACGACGGGAGGCAGAGCGGGCGGCGTCCTCTGCACAACCCAAGTCACAGCAGACATCGACACCAGCGTCTCAGACAACCGCCCGAAAGGTCAAACTGACCTGGAAGGAACAACGGGAACTGGAAGCTCTCCCGGAACTGATCGAGAAACTCGAAGCGGAACAGGCCGAACTGCACGCTCGGATGGCAGACCCGGCCTTTTACAAGCAGTCGGGCGCAGAAATCGCCGCTGTCAACGCTCGACTGGAGGAATTGAGTCGCACGCTGACGGAGCAGTACGCCCGCTGGGAGGACCTCGCTGCTCGCGAGTAAACTGAATACCAGCCACAAGATAAGGCATTTTTCAGTTCCCTGCTTCCGGCCCTGCTCTTCCTGTTTTCGAACCTTCAATTTCCACTTTTCTGGAACAAATGAGACTGAGTCTCAGTTTCCATTGATTTCGCAATAATAGTTCGTTAGCGTAACACCTTCATCACGATGTTTGGTCGGCTGACGCAGTTCAGGCACGTGATAACTTCACCCATTCGGGCGGTTTCCCGGAGCTGCACTCAATGAGTTCGTCTCATTCGACGAGATTAGTCTTTCTGGTTCGGTCATCCCTCGCAATCCTGGCGACGGCCTCGTTCGCGATTGCGCAGGAAGCGACACCCACAGTCTCCGGCCCCACTGTCACAACCGATCCTGAATCGGGGGTCACACGCATTCAGGGACGAAGCGGGTTCTTTGAGCGGTTAAAGCCTCGCCCGGAACAAAGCCCGGAAGAACTGGCAGCCCGGACTGCTTCGCTGAGGTCGGCCTATTCCCGCCCTCCTGCCGACTGGCCCTCCCCGATCGTTGATCCGGGGGTGAAATGGACGGAACTGGGCCTACTGCCGCGAGTGGAACACCCGTCCGACAACCCGCCCACCAAAGAAAAGATCGCATTAGGAAGGGCACTTTTCTTTGACCCCCGTCTCTCCTCGACCGGAGAGATGGCGTGTGCCTCCTGCCACGATCCGGATCTTCACTGGGCTGATGGACGGACGACCTCATTCGGACTGGGACGCGCTCAACTCAAGCGAAATGCTCCCTCCATCATGAATCTCGGACTGGTCGAAACGCTCTTCTGGGACGGTCGGGCCCGCTCGCTTGAAGATCAGGCAGAACAGGTTCTTCAGAATCCGCAGGAGATGAACTGCTCAGAAGCGATTCTTCTTGAGCGTATCGCTCCGTTGCCCAACTACCGGGAGGCGTTTCAGGAAGTCTTTGGAGATCCGGAAGTGACCCTTGAACGGGTCGCTATGGCCATCGCCTGCTTTGAACGGACCATTGTCGGCGGACGCAGCCAATTTGACCGCTTCCTCCGTGGGGACCATACCGCGCTCTCCGATTCCGCATTGCGAGGACTGGATCTGTTTCGCACCGACGCCCGTTGTATGAACTGCCATCACGGCCCCCTTCTCACCGACAATCAGTTCCATGACGTTGGCCTGAGCTATTACGGGCGGAAGTACGAGGATCTCGGACGATACGAAGTCACCCAACGTTCGGACGATGTCGGACGGTTTCGCACTCCGACACTTCGGAATGTCGCGAATACCGGCCCTTATATGCACAACGGACTGTTCGGCCTGCCGAATGTCCTCCGCATGTACAACGCGGGGATGCCAACACTGGTTCCCAAGCCGGAGCAGCAAGATGATGAACTGTTCCCCCGGAAATCACCGCATCTCCGGCCACTCGGGTTGAATAACCAGGATCTGGAAGATCTTGAAGCGTTTCTGGAATCCCTGTCGGAACCAACGGTCCGGCATCGTCCTCCGGAATACACAGCTGATGGTCCGGTGCTGAAGCGGCCCACACCCGCTCAGGCGGCCCAGACAGAATAACAGAACAGCGATTCGCTGTTCCTTGAGCAACTGAATCACTTAACGAAATATCAGCCAGCCAGCGACACTGCGACACGGTGTTTCTTTCTCTTCGCACCAGCATCACTCCCCGGTCCACAATGGACTGAGTCTTCGCAGCGATCTCGAGCCAGCCGACACTTTTCACAATGCGCGATTTTTGCGCGCTGGAGTTCCCGCCATGCAACGTTCGAGTTCGCAAACAGCCCGAAACCTTCTGTCCCGTCCCACCCGGTCTTCTGGAACAAGTCGAGCGGGATTCACGCTGATTGAACTTCTCGTAGTGATTGCCATTATCGCTGTGCTAATAGCACTGTTGCTTCCAGCCGTGCAGCAATCACGCGAAGCTGCTCGTCGAACCCAGTGCAAGAACAACCTGAAGCAGATGGCACTGGCATTTCATAATTTCGAGGCTTCCCACGGATATATTGCAGGAGCGTTGACCACAGGAAGCCCTGCGGTCACGACGAATTGGGGGGCGCTTCTTCTTCCGTATTTGGATAACAATCCACTTGCAGAGATCTATGATTACACAAATTCCTGGAACAAGGTCGAAAACAAGGACGCCGTCGGGTATCAACTCCCCTTTCATCAATGCCCTTCGGACCCTAACGGAGCCACGGTAAACCCCCAGTTCCCCTCAAAGAATGCAGCAGTGAAATGGCCCTCGGCAACTTCTGATTATTTCGTCCCGTCCACCACATCGGTCGCCATGTGGAACACAATCCCTGATCTCGAACCAAGTGACAAATCCGCATTCTTTAAAGGAAGTAAACCCCGGCGATTCCGTGATGTCACTGATGGACTCAGTACCACGCTGATGATTCTCGAAAGTAGTGGACGTCCATACGTCTACCAGAAATCGACGATGGTTGACGGATCTGGTCTTGCCGACTCACCTACCGGTAAGTTTGTGCTACTTTCCGGATGGGCAGAAGCAAACTCTGCGGGTCCAAATGTATATACAGCTGACGGCACCAGTAAAGCCACAGCGGCAAACGGTGGCACCTGTATGGTGAACTGCTCAAACGATTACGCGATCTACAGCTTTCATACGGGCATGGCGAACTGCGCTATGGGTGACGGAGCCGTCAAAGCGATTTCAGAGAATATCTCCATTTCCGTCATTGCAGCCCTGCTGACAGCAACCGCGAACGATGTCGTCGGTTGTTTTTAGAAACCGACAAGGCGAAATAGCCTCTGCTCTTTCCTGTCACTCAGGCCGATACGCCTGCAATCGGGCCGGATTGGTCTCCAGCCTCGGGCCGGCAAGCAGGTCAATACAGTCTGGAATCGCGGGCATCACTGCGTCCAGACACTCTCGAATCGCACGGGGACGACCGGGGAGATTGACAATTAATGTCTCTCCCCGAATCCCTGCGGTCTGCCGGGAGAGAATGGCTGTTGGAACCTTTTCGACCGAGACCTGACGCATCCGCTCCCCAAAGCCGGGGAGAATCTTTTCGCAAACGGCAATGGTCGCTTCCGGGGTGACATCCCGACGGGCGGGACCAGTTCCTCCTGTGGTCACAACCAAACAACATCCTACGACGTCGCACAATTCCCGAAGCGTCTGTTCGATTTCAGCCTGATTATCAGCAACAAGGCGAAAGACCGGTTTCCACGGGGTCGTCAGAACTTCGTTGAGATAGGTTTCGACCGCCGGTCCCCCTTCGTCCGGGTACTCTCCCCGACTCGCCCGGTCTGAAACCGTCACGATCCCGATCAATGCTGGCCCCATCAATGCGGATGGGTCGAATTCTGAACTCGACATATCGGTTCCAAATCCTTCAGCACTCTTCGGGCGATGCTGTCATTCCATGCCTCGTTCGCTGCCGTCACGGTCTCGCTTCTGCCGTTGGTGTTGACGACCATTGAACCAGACGAGAGACGAGACCGAGAAATCTCAGCTCTCTTCCTCTGGGAACTGAGGAGGAAGGGGTGGCTCAAGGGATCGCGAAAGTGACTTCAGGAATGGCAACACATGCGGGGCCGCCAGAAAGACTCGTGAGGAGACCGCCGATCGAGGATAAACATTGGTGATGAAGTCGAAACAAAATTCGGTCGGGGAATGACGGATCAAGACCCCATTTGCGTACCGGCCACCGAGCAAGTGGTCCGGGAGCTTGATTTCGTTGTAAATATCTTCGATCTGCGGAGGCTGACTGGGAGCGGGGAGATTCTCTGGATGAAATGCCGGAAGTTCTCCCGACGTTCCCGCATCTTCCAGAGGGGGTGGCGGGGCTTCCGTCTCGGATGGCTCGGGGCGAGGCTTGGGAATCGGCGCGATCGGGCCAAAGCGACGCTCGTAATTCTCAATATTTTCCCGAAGCGCCATGACAAACTGATGCCCGACGATGTGGGGAAGGATCACCCGCCGGGCAATGCGCTGCTGTTCTCCCATCCGCAGCACGAAATCCAGAACGATTTCGTACGGTCCGGTAAGAATCATCACCCCATTACTGAAGACCCCGCAGCCGATTTCCTCTGGCACCAGAGCACTCAGCTGATGGTGACGGACCTGTCCCTGAACGGTGTCATCCTCTTCAGGCGTGTTGGAATAGTCATCAGGGGGAAGACTTCCCATATTGATTCACCACAGGCATCAGGTGCTGAATTTTGACATGGCCACGGGGACCAATTCAGGACCTATTTTCGACAGGCTTCATGATGGAGCGGCAACCAGGCTCCGTTCTGCTGGCTACTGGCCACGGACTGCTGAATGAAGTTCATTCCATCAATGCCATCATAGATATTGGGATAAATCGTGTCCCGCATTTCAAATGACTCGCCGGTCGCCCGTTGAATCATGGCGTCGTAAGCAAACCGGTACACGTTTGCAAAGGCCTCAAAAAACGCTTCCGGATGTCCCCCCGGCAGACGGGATGATGCCGCTGCGATCGGTGTGGTAAACGGAGCCCCCGGATTACGGGTATAAACCTTCCACGGCTCCCCATTCTTGCGAACATACATGACGTTCGGTTCTTCCTGACGCCATGTGATCGCCCCCTTGGTCCCATCAATCTCGATTGAGAGATCGTTCTCCCGACCATGAGAGATCTGGCTCGCTGTAACGGTCCCCAGTCCCCCGTTCTGGTATTTGATCACTGCGTGCCCGTAGTCATCCAGCTGTCGTCCCGGCTCGAAGATTTTCAGCGTACAGGAGATCTCCGCAGGAATCAGGCCGGTCATGTAACGGCCAAGGTTATAAGCGTGCGTAGCAATATCACCGAACGCCCCTGCCGCTCCCGATTTGGATGGATCGGTTCTCCAAGCGGCCTGCTTGGAATCTTCATTCTCCAGACGGGATCGCAACCATCCCTGAATATACTGACTTCGGATCGCCTGAATTTCCCCCAGCTCTCCCCCGAGAATCATTTCACGGGCCTGCCGGACCAATGGATACCCGGTGTAGTTGTGAGTCAGGGCAAAGACGACCTTGTGCTTCTCGATCAGAGCGGCCAGTTCTTCTGCCTGTTGCAGATTGAATGTCACTGGCTTGTCGCAAACCACATTGATCCCATTTTCGATGGCAGCCTTGGCCACGGGGAAATGCATGTGATTAGGGGTTGCGACGGTGATGAAGTCGATCCGGTCCCCTTCGGGCCGCTTCAGTTCCTGTTCGATCATTTCTTCAAATGATCCATACGCCCGATCGGGTTTGATGTCATAGAAGGGGGCGGACGCTTTGGATCGTTCCGGAGATGACGAGAGTGCTCCTGCAACGAGTTCGGCCCTGTTGTCGAGAATCGCAGCGATGTTATGAACACGACCGATAAAGCTCCCCTGGCCTCCGCCCACGAGGCCCATCTTCAGTTTCCGGTTGAGCTTGCCGTTGACGTGATCCATGAGAGCATTGTCCTTCTGTCAGAACGGGGAACGAAGCCTGATTTCAAGTGAGAATAATCCGGTCGGATTGGAGTCGCAACATCGCGGGCGCCTGACCGGAACTGGAAGCGGACCATTTGCCGCATTCGCCCCACGACGGGGCCCATTTCAATCCACAATTGCTCCCACAGAAACGGGAGAGTTTCCAGCCTGTCGCGTCACACGGGGCGGGACAGGCTGGCAATCATGATGCCGGTGGCGACAGAAACATTCAACGACCCGACTTGTCCCAATGCCGGGATGCAGCACAGCTGGTCACAACGTTCCTGAGTCAGGCGGCGAAGTCCTTTTTCCTCATTCCCGACCACCAGTAACCATCGCCGGTCCCGGTCCAGATCGTCGATGCTCTCGCGAGCATGTTCAGAACTGCCGACAATCCACATGTTGTTCTTCTTCGCCGCTTCGATCCCCTGGGACAGATTGGTCTGCTGCGTGAATGGAACGTATTCCAGCCCGCCGGAAGCGACGTCATACACCGTCGGAGAGAGAGGTGCCGACCGGTCCACGGTGAGAAGAATCCCCTTCACCCCAAAAAAAGCAGCGGTCCGGAAGATGGCTCCGACGTTATGCGGATCCTGAAGCTGGTCCAGTGCCAGCCAGACCCCCCTCTGATGCTCCGGCGCGAAGAGTTCTTGCAACGGGATTCCTGTCCGTTCCCGGACGACGGCGTATGTATTGCCGACTCGCCCCCCATCTTTGTTCCACTTTCGATGATTCCCTTGAGGAATAGGTTCCCGCACCGGAATCCCTGAATCCCTGGCGCTCTGATAGACCTGCTTCCAGCCTTCGTTTCCGGTCGTTCGACTGACATGAACCTCCAGAACGTCATGAGGACGGGTCTGAATGGCCGCCAGAATACTATGGGGATTCGTCAGTTTATGAGAACTCATGGGTGAAGCGTCACGATCTCGGAAATGGGGGCACGTCGGGAGTCAGGAAGAACGGCAGGGTATCCATACCAGACCAACCCGACAACTCGCGAAACCTCGGGGTCAATCCCCAGTAGCTGGGAAATCTCTGGACTCTGAAGGATGGCACTGGTGGACCATTTGGTCCCGATCTCGTGGCTCCAGAGGGCCAGCATCAGGTTCTGAATAGCACAGCAAACCGCAGCATAGTCTTCTTCGGCACGCAGCGGATCGGCGGACTTGCGGCAGGTCACCACAATCCACCCAGGAATTCCGGCCCAGCGGGCGCACTTCTTTTGAGCGAACTCCTCCCCCCGCTCTTTCGTTAACAGCTCAATGCACTGGCGAAGCATCCGCTGTTTCGTTTCCGGTCCCAGCAAATGAAACGTCCACGGCTCTGTGAGTTTATGATTCGGCGCCCAGCGGGCCAGATCGAGAGACTGAAGAACCGGCTCCAATGGCGGAGATTCCGGGAGAAAATCGTTAATCGTCCGACGAGACCGAATCACCTGTGCAACAGGATCGTCAGCAGCAGAAAACGGAATCATGTTCTATCCAATTGCACCGCTAGAAGAATGACCATCACTCCAGCATATCAGAACGGCGGGCTGTCGGAATTGATCCCCTCTGAAAATCCCTGCATCACACGGATTGAATGGCCTGCACACTCGACAAACCGCAGCCCCTTCGAGCAAACTGCAGACTCATTGTGACGCATCCATTGTGATTCATGTGCCATCCGTCGTTGGACGGGCCCCTGCCGGAGAGTGCTCCATGCGGATGAACGCCGTCTGGCAATCCATATTGACGATTCTGCTGGCTCTCCCAGCTTCGGCCAGGGCACAGCAGGTGACGGTCCCCACTGACTCTTCCCCTCGCCATCGAATCTCCTGGCCGGGGCGATATGGCCCGACACACGATGGCCATGTCCCCGCGAAGGAGTCGATCAATCTCCCGACGGAATGGAATGAAGAGACAGGCCAGAACATTCTTTGGAAAACACCTCTTCCGGGGCTGGGACATTCCACCCCGGTCATTGGTGACGGCCGTATCTGGATGACGAGCGCCACAGCGGATGGCACTCAACAATTCGTTCTTTGTGTTGACGAAACGACCGGGCAACTCCTGCACCAGAAACTTCTTTTCGAAAACACCGATCCCGAACCACTGGGCAACAACGTCAATACCTACGCATCTCCTTCTTGTGTACTGGAACCGGATGCCCTTTACGTCCACTTTGGGACATATGGCACGGCCCGCCTTGATCCGGAGACTCTTGAGGTCGTCTGGCAACGAAGAGATATTCGCTGCCGACATTTTCGTGGTCCGGGCTCTTCTCCTGTGGTCTATGACAATCTGATCATCCTGACGTTTGACGGCATCGATCAGCAATTCGTGATTGCACTCGACAAGAAAACCGGCCAGACCGTCTGGAGAACGGATCGCTCCACCGATTACGGAGATGTTGATGCTGATGGAACCATCCGGGCCAACGGAGATTATCGAAAAAGCTACAACACCCCGGCGCTCACCGAGGTTGATGGACGAATGCAATTGATCTCCACGGGAGCACGTGCTGCATTCGGGTACGACGCCCGCACCGGCGAGGAGATCTGGACCATTACTCACGATGACTTCAATGGCTGCGCCGTTCCGCTCCTTCACAAAGGGACAACGCTCATCAACACCGGTTCCGGACGGGCCAATCTGATCTGCGTGAAACTCGACTCAACCACCCGAGGGAATGTCGATAAAACCCATGTCCTCTGGAATCGAGACAAAGGGAACTCGGATCTCTCCAGCCCGATTCTTGTTGGAGACCTGGTGTTCCAGATCGCGACCAACGGAGTCGGATTTTGCGTTCATGCCCAGACGGGAGAACAGATCTGGCGCTCCCGGGTTGCAGGGGGAACGTATGTTGCCTCCCCCATTCTCGCCAACGGCCTGATCTATCTTTTCAACGAAGAAGGCCAAGGGACGGTCATCCGTGTCGGCGAGGAACTGGAAATCGTGGCGAGCAATTCACTCAATGAAGGGATGCGTTCCTCTCCAGCTGTTGCAAACGGAGCCCTCTTCCTTCGAACGTTCCATCACCTCTACAAAATCGGGCCAAAGGAATAAGCTCTCGTCGGCCCCCGCCACACTACAGTTCCCTTGGACGCCAGATCGCCTCGATTTCCAGACGATCAGCGCTCCAGCAAGGTTGATTGACCGTCGAGCGGCAGCAGACCAGACATCCTGTTGGGAGATCCATCTCCTCGCCGGAAATGTGAAAAACCAGTTCCTCCAGACCGGGGTTATGGCCAATCAGAATAGTCCTTCCCTCGCAGCGAAGTGCAGCAATCTCGGAAATCCATGTTGAGAGGCTGGCATGGTAGAGCTGCGGCAGGACGATCGCAGCGAGTCCGAATTCAACTTCGATTGGATGCGAGGTCTGTACGGCCCGCCGAGCAGACGACGTCACGATCAGACTGGGAACAAGGCCTTTGTCTCGAAGAAAGCCGGCCATTTTCCTCGCGGCTTTTTGTCCGCGCTGATTGAGAGGACGATCATGATCCGGGAGAGTCTCATCGTCCCAGCTGGACTTCGCATGCCGCATGAGAAGCAGCTGCGGCGGTGACGCAGAGTGCGTTGTCATTCCTCAGTGGAGCGTTTTTTGGCCATGACGACCCGATTTCCGCGCCCATGATATTCCACCGACGTCATAAAGGCGCGCATCAACATCAAACCCCGACCACTTGGCTTTTCAAGGTTATCGTCATCAGTCGGATCAGGGACATCCGCAGGATCAAACCCTTCTCCCTCGTCTTCGATGTCGATTTCGACAAAATCCTGCGTGAGCTGGCAACGGATTCGGACCACTTTATCCGGGTCCAGCCCATTCCCGTGCTTGATTGCGTTGACCAGCGCTTCTTCCAAAGCGAGCTTGACGCCAAACAGATCCTTGTCACAGAAATTACGTTCTTCGAGCAGCGACAGGATTTTCTCCTGCACCTCATATCCGCGCGAGGTTTCGCTGGGAATAACAATCTCGAAGTTGAGGGGATCAGCCATTAGCGATGGCGGGTGGTTGAGGCTTCAGAAAACATTCAGGACATGCGGTTCATCGTTGAAGCCAGAAATTCGCGTGGAAACGGAACCCCATCGATTCCGGAACTGACGTACTGCATTGCCTGAGGTCCCCTGAATCCGTTCCGACGAAATCGATCGCCACAGGGAGTCAGGGGGCATGCCGCCAATCAGACAATCGGATTGTTCCTACAGGCCCGTCAAGGCAGCCTGTTGATCATCACGGATATCAAACAGCTTGTTCAACCGGGTGATGACAAAGACGTCGTAGATGTCCGGACGGATGCTGCACAGCCGCAACTTCCCGCCGGCACCTTTAACCTTCTTGTCCATTGTAATCAGCTTGCCGAGTGCAGCACTGGACAGGTACTCAACATTGGAAAAATCAAGGACGATTTTCTTTCGTCCGTCTTCTTCAACCAGCCCAAATAACTGGTTGCCAATGACCTGGATGTTGTTTTCATCCAGAATCTTCTTGTCGACGAACTTGGCGACGGTGACATCGCCAATCTGTTCAATGTCTAGTCGGCGTTGACCTGCGGACATCGGAGATTCCTGTTCATGCGACGCATGACGAACTGAGGGGACGGACATGAACCGATCACAAAACGGGAATCACTTCCCAGCTGATCGATGGTTGATCATCATGGCTGTAGCGAATTGTGTCAAGCGTTCCAATATGAAGCAGGAACCGGAGAGAGGTCCCAACGACGGATATTCAAGGCGCCACGATTCTGCAAATCGACCGGATTGTTCCGACAGGGAATGATACAACGATTCCACTGACATCACCTGTTAGAATAAAGGATGGCTCCGTCGATTCGACTCAATCCTCTTAGGTGTGTGTGTCAGCCAAGACCAAGAGGCAAACCTGAAGTAACTCGCAGAACCTTAGAGAAGTTTTGACAATCGATTCCCAGATCTTCTCTCGGCAAAGCATGGCTTCCCATCAGCCATAAAAATGCCCCACAACTCAGCGAGTCCATCGACTGCACCATGTCATCAAAACGGAATAAAAAACGGCCTCCTGCTCCCCGAACGCAACCTGAACGGGAGGAATGCATTCCCAATGCCACAACAACACCCCAAAACCGCATGGCGATCACAGAGTCGATCTCTGTTGCAGCCGCCCTGCTCGGTTTTCCAGCAGTGCTGCTTCTGCTGTCCATTCTGGGAGTCATCCTCTTTCGACCAGTTGACCTGTCACACAACCTGATGGCTCTCCTGATCCTGGGGTTCAGCACGATTGGGATTATTTTCCTCCTGTTGATCGGGTTTCTGGCAGGATGCTGGCACCGATGGCACACAGGTGCACTGTCGCCGGGAACTCGATTCGGATTGTGGGTGAATGGAGTCTTGCTGGCTGGTATGCTATTGCTCATTCTGCTGATGCCCCAGCTGGAATAAAACCAGGGGCTTCGCCGGGGCATCACAGGCGAATCTCCATGTCCATCAAAGGAAAAGTCAATGCGTCTGACATGCGCCGTTCTGATTGTGTCGGGATGTCTGTCGACCCCTGTCCTGGCCCAGTCACCCGTCCCGGTCGACACCATTGCAACGGTTGCCAATATTGAAGCTCTGATTACTCAGAATGTTTCCCGCCTTGAGAAGAGTCTCGCTGATGCGTCGAAATTCGACGATCTCAAGGAAAAAGGGATTCGAGAATCCTTTGGGATGCTCAGCGTTTTAGGTCAGGCGCTCGCTGAGCACAGTGATCGGACGGAGAGCAAGATCAATGGCCCGGCGCTCCGGGATGCCGCTCTGGCGTACAACAATGACGGAACTCATGAAGAGGCAGTTGCGGCCTTCAAACAGGTCCAGGATGTCCTCGCAGGAAAGGTGACGGGCGACCACGTCAAATTCCACTCGTGGGGCAAACTCATCGGTATGGCCCCCATGATGGAAGAACTCAACGCCAGCAACAGCGAGATCCTGCGGGTTCTGCGTCGGCCTCGCGGCAAGGATGAAGAAGTCCTTCCCGCTGTCAAATGGGGACTTCTTTCGCTGACGATGAAGGTAGACACACATGCGGTCCAGAAACCGGAAGACCTGTCGAAATGGAACGGCTGGTCGGACGAGTTTCGGGAAGCATCACTAAAGCTTGCCGAAGCCATCCGGAATAAGGACGGCACTGAAGGCCGCAAATGGTTCGACAAAGGGAATGCGGCATGTGAAGCCTGCCACGAAGTCTTTCAGTAACAAAGATTCCTGTCCGCTCGATTCTTTCCCCCCTCTGAAATCGAGTTGAAATTGGAATTTCGCCATTGTCGTCGCGAGCATGGCGCGGTACTTCTCCTGACTAATGGAGAATGAATTTCCTGTGTCGTAACAGGAATTCAGTATTTCAAATGGAAGTTACTGAAGGCGGATTCAGATGCGGCCAACGCTGAAGGGACTGATCGGGCTCGGACTGCTCATTGGACTGGGCTGTTTTGTCACGGGGAGTTTTGCACAGTCGGAGTCCGCCTCCCTTACTCCACCAGAAATGCTTCCCGGCAGTGCGGTCTTTTATGCTCGGATTGATGGGGCGAATGGTCACGAAGAAACCTATGCAGAGACCGCAGCCTATCAGGCGATCGAGGAAAGTGGCCTGAGGGATCTCTTTCAGGATGTTCTGAATTTACTCAGCGAGCAGGAACAGTTCACCGGTTTCATTGGGGTTTATGAACACCTGGCTGAATACGGATTTTCTCTCGCGATCGCTGTTGATGCTCCGGAATCCAAGCCGGTTCAGGCTTGGGGAACGATTGTTGTCCCGGCAGCGGGGGAAGGAGTGAACCTTCTTGAAAGCCTCGTGGTTCAGATCTCCGAAGAACAGCTCGAAGTCAAAGCAAAACGGGTTCGGCAGCGACAGATTCGTTACATCGATCTGGGGAACCCAACCGTGGAAGTTGCCTGGTGGGCAGAAGGGGATGACCTCATCCTCGCTCTGGGGATGAATGGAATCTCTAACACGCTGGATGTGATTGAAGGAAAACGACCAAACATCACAACGCACCGACTCTGGGAACAATACGATGAGGTGGATGAATCGCTGGATGTCACCCAATTGGTCTGGTTCGATGCAGAGACATTACGGGAGTCCTTCAGCCATGTCACCATTCCTGTCCCCAATCAGGACAAACAGGCCCCTCTGACAGTAGGCGGACTGCTCGAAATTCTTGGGCTTCAGACTCTGGACCATACGGCCATGCTGACCGGCTATCTGGGTGACAGCATCTGGACGGAAGTCATTGTTCACGCTCCCGGAGAACGAACCGGGCTACTTTCATTACTGGATCAGGAGACGTTCACGATTGAAGACCTTCCCCCGATTCCACTGCATCAGCAAGGGATCTCCGTCTTCAGTTTCAATTCAGCGAAGGCCTATACTGTCATTTATGGAATCATCCGGCAGCTGCTGGAATACGCTCCTCCCGAGGAACTGGACAACTTCGAAAACAGCATGAAGAAGCTTCAGGACTTTCTGGGATTCCCCCCGGAAACCCTGCTCCAGTCCCTCGGGAGCCTCCACTGCCTGTATACCGATTCCGCACAGGGGTTTCTCGGTCTGGGGGGCATCGGTCTCGTTCAGGTCGAACATCGCGACGCACTGGAGGCCTGCCTGACAAAGCTGTTTCAACGTCTTCTCGAGGCCGCCAATCGTGAGAAATCAGACGAACTGGTGATTCGAGAATTCGAATCGGAAGGGAGAAAAACCTTCCGGTTTGAAATCGCTCGTTTCCCACTCATCACCCCGACCGTCTCACTGAACAATGACTGGCTGATCGTTGGACTGACTCCGCAGGCGGTCAACGCACAAATCATGCGATTTGACGAGAGGATTTTCAGCTGGGCCATTGATCAGGATCTCTCGGAATCTCTCGAAATGATGCCCGAAGAGATGACATCCCTGTCTGTTGTCGATCCGGCCGCATCGTTCACACTGACAATCGGGCTTGCCCCGAGTTTATTGGGTATTTGGGAACTTGGGATGAAGGAGAATGGAAGCCTTCCTCGAGACGGTCGTTTCCCCATCGATATCCACAGCATTCCCCCTGCTGAGTTGGTGACACAATCACTGTTTCCCAATGTTGGAGTGTCAACGGTCGATGAAAATGGCTGGCATGCCTATGTCCGTCAATCATTCCCAGCAATTCCGCTGGCAGGGGGTCCTGCAACATCAGCGTCTGACATGGGAGCAGTCACTATTGGTGCGGCGATACTCCTCCCAGCCATACAGAATGCCCGACATGCTACCCGTCAGATTCAATCCAAAAACAACCTGAAACAACTCGGCCTGGCTGTTCATATCTATCATGGCAGACATGATCAGCTCCCTCCGGGCACCATTCCTAACGATTCACTTACCCCGGAGGAACAACTGAGCTGGTTCGTCGAAATTCTCCCGTCACTGGGGCTGAAGGAATACTTCGACCGAATCGATCAGAAAGCGGCATGGAACGCAGACGTCAACAAGGAACCGTTGTCTGCCGCAATCGGAGTCTTCCAGAATCCGCTTCAAACGAACACTGGATCAGGTCCCTATGGGAAAACAGACTATGTCGGGATCGCGGGTTGGGGAGAAGAGGCCCCGAATGCCCCGGTCACCGATCCGAACGCCGGGATGTTCGGCTACGGACGAAAAACCAGGCTTTCCGATGTCATCGACGGGAATTCCAACACGATCATGATCAGTGAGTCGACAGGTTCTACAAATTGGGGAGAGGGAGGACGAGCCACAATTCGAGCCTTCACCGCAGCTCCCTACCTGAATGGTCCCGACGGAATAGGATCTCCCACAGGAAGAGATGTGAACATGGTGTTCGGTAATGGCCATGTCCGATCTATCAATTCGGAGATTGATCCCAATGTTCTCAAGGCCATTTCCACAATCGCAGGGGGCGAAATCGTCAACGATTTCTGATCCGTTTCGCACGTCTGTTGCAGAGAATTGATTTTCGCACCAGACTCTGATTCTGGCTCACGGACTCGCAAGCGGCGGGAGTCACTCGCCGCTTGTTGTTTTGATCCGGTGGCCAACTCCTCATTCAGAATCCATGCAATCCCTATGCAATTTCATCAGACAACTCTGGAGAACGGGCTCGATATTGTTGCCGAGATCAATCCGCAGGCACACAGTGCTGCCGTTGGGTTCTTTGTGAAGACCGGCTCCCGTGATGAACACCCCGAAGTTTCCGGCGTCAGCCATTTTCTCGAACACATGGCCTTCAAAGGGGACGAGAAGTTCACTGCCGACGATGTGAACCGGATCTTTGATGAGGTCGGTGCCAGCTACAACGCCAGCACCAGCGAAGAAGTCACCCTGTACTATGCAGCGATCCTGCCGGAATATCTGGATCGTACCTTCGAACTGCTCGCCAGCATGATGCGTCCGAGCCTGCGCGAAGACGACTTCAACGTTGAGAAGCGGGTCATCCTCGAAGAAATCGGAATGTATGAGGACATGCCCGCGTTCAGTCTCTACGAGAAGGCGATGCAGCTTCATTTCCGGAAACATCCCCTCGGTCAGAGCATTCTCGGAACGACCGACAGTATCACCGCTCTCAGTGCTCAGCAGATGAGGGATTATCACTCTCAGCGTTATGGAGCAGGGAATCTGGTGCTGGCCGCGACAGGTAATCTGGACTGGGACCAACTGAATTCTTTGGCGAAAACGTACTGCAGCCATTGGAACACCGGCACGCCCGGTCGCATTGTTGAAGAAGCCACCCCGGAACCGGCCGTCTCGTGGCTGCAACGGAAAGAGATGCACCAGCAGCATGTCATGCTGATGTCCGCAGCGCCACCGACCCAAAGCCCGCTTCGATATGCTGCGGAGATGGCCGCCATGATCGTTGGTGATGATGGCATCGGTCGAATTTACTGGGAGCTGGTGGAGACTGGTCTGGCCGAGACGGCTGATCTGGCTTACAACGATCTGGACGGCAGTGGAATCTGGATGTCCTATCTCTGTTGCCAGCCGGAAGACGCCATGTCCAATCTCGAGCGAATCGCTGCCATTTGTGATGAATTCAACCGAAACGGTCCGACGGAGGAAGAACTGGAACTGGCCCGTAACAAGGTCGCTTCACGAATCGTCCTTGCCGGGGAACGCCCCATGGGACGCCTCTCCAGTCTGGGAGGAAACTGGCTGTACCGTCGGGAATACCGAAGCATTAAAGATGACCTGGATGCCATCCGAAGTGTGACCCTCGAGGAGATCCGATCACTTCTCGATCAGTACCCGATTCGCCAGACGACAACAATCGGTCTGGGACCGCTGGCGGGATAGTGGATCATCCAGACCAAGCAACGGAAACGGTCATGAGACCGGGCGTCCGCTTCCTCAGAAACAGCCCCCTGCTCTGATGGATCGGAAGAATGGTCATCGACTCTGCCGTCATCGACTCCAGTTCATCCCAAGCCGGACGGTCCGTTCCAGGGTCTCTCCATCCCGTAGAAGTGTCAGCTTGACGCTCCTTCCGGGAAGCTCTTCCCCGACAAGCGTGACGAGTTGTTCCGGGTCGTTGACTTCCACACCCTGAAATGTGAGCAGAATATCACCGACTTTCAGGCCAACCCGATCAGCGGGCGTCCGTGGTTCGACGTGTTCAATCCGAAGCCCTTTTCCCGAGTCAGTCGGGAGAACATTGACCCCTAAATAAGCGCCGCTGTGTGTCTTGAAGTCTTCGCTCGCGACCAGACGCTCCCAGTCGCGGACAAATGCCGTCGCGGGAACATGAAAATTGTACTGCGTACTTTCGCCAATCCGGGTGTTGATTCCGATCACTTCGCCGCGCATGTTGAAGAGCGGCCCACCTGAGTCCCCTCCGATCAACTCGCAATCAGACTGAATGATCCAGTTGTTCCGTTCAATCACTCTCCCCAGTCGAAGAACCAGTCCTCGATCTCGCTGATACCCGCCGGGATGTCCCAATGTCGCACACCAGTCCCCCGGATTGGCTGGTTCTTTGGCGACGGGACAAAACGGCCAGTCCTTTCTGTCTGAATCGATTCGAATCATCGAACCATCCAGGATTGTGTTTCGTCCGAGCGTCGTTCCAGTGTGCTGCTTTCCGTCAGCAGTGATAATGCTGACCGTGTTTCCCGGAGGACCAGAGACATGGGCCGCTGACAGAATCAGTCCATCCGGCGACACAATCACGCCCGAGCCCTGAGCCCGCCCAATCTTCAGACTTACGGTGCATTCCGACAGCCGAGGAACAATCTGGGTGACGTGATTCTGAATGACACGCAAGTCCTCAACGGACGCTGGCAACAGCTGCGAGAACGCAGCAGGGAGTTCAACCAGCTCCTTCTCAGGAATGTTGGGCCCCTGCGTCTCAGTTTCCCGTTTCTCCTCCGCAAAGACGGAAGAGAACGCACTTACCGAAAGTAAGCCCGCGATCAGCAGCGATCGAACAGCAAACGTAACACCTGTCAGCGGCTGAAAACGGCTTCGTACACCAGACATGGGAAGATCCGAACGATGGGAGCCTTCAGGAATTCGCAGGTTGTCGGTCGCATTCAAAAACGCGGTTCCATTCAGAACGATTCCTCTGCAAACAGGAGTGGACCGAACAAATGGGATTTTACACTTTCGAAGTCTGAAATTGCGACAAGGCTCCTTGAGAATTGTCGGATTGCGAACCTGACCGGGCAGCAGCTTTTCCTTTCCGTGCGGAGTGCGTACTATTCGGAAGCTCTCTCTCCCCACCAGCCTGAACCAACTTCAAACGGGAGGAGATGATGCGAGGAGATTTGCCTGAAACTCCCCTTCACGACAGGTGAAATCGGCGGGAACCATGTCCGGAAAGAAGAAACAGCCCAGCAACGATCCGAACTCACGTCTTGTGTGCCAGAATCGTCGTGCGCGCCACGATTATGAAATCGTCGACGAGCTGGAGTGCGGAATTGTCCTGACCGGGAGTGAAGTCAAAAGCATTCGCAACAACAAGATTTCCATCGAAGAAGCATTCGCCCGGGTCCATGATGGCGAGGTCTGGCTTCATAACGCCGACATTGCAGAATACCCGCAGGCAACCTATCTCAATCACGAACGACGCCGGTCACGTAAATTGCTGCTGAGCAAACACCAGATCCGCAAGTTTGCGGAAAGCGCGGAACATGATGGCATGACGCTGATTCCTCTGGATGTCCATTTCAGCAATGGTCGGGTCAAACTTCAGCTGGCAGTCGGGAGAGGACGGAAGCTTCACGACAAGCGACACGCCCTGAAGAAACGGGACGCCGAAAAGTCAATCCGCGAAGCTCTCCGTCGTCGTTAACCCCCCTGCCCCAATCAGGCCGCCTGAGTCTCTCCAGACGAGGACTCTTCTTCTGATGCGGACGTCGTCGATGGTCCAGCAGCCGGACGTCGTAACCGGTCTGCCATGGGGAGGTCATCCAGTGTTGTCAGCCCAAATGTTTCCAAAAACAACCGGGTCGTTCCATACAGATAGGGACGTCCCAGCGAGGAATCTTCCCCAACCACGCGAACGAAATTCCGCTCCATCAGCTGTTTGATGATTTCCGCACACTGCACACCGCGAATTGCTTCCACATCGGCTCTGGTACAGGGCTGACGATACGCGATGATCGCGAGCGTCTCGAGCATGGGGGGAGAGACCTTCAGGCGGGCCTGACGATGATGAACGCGGTCCAGCCAAGGGGAAAGGCTGCTGAGCGTCAACAGCTGATAACCGGCTGCGACATGCTCAATTCGAAAGGCTGAACGGTCCGCATCATAGGCTTCGTTGAGCTTCCGGATCAGTTCGACAGTTTCGCGGGAATCCTCCAGTGCCGCAATCTGAGCCAGTTTTTTCGCGGAGAGTGCCCCTTCCGCAACAAAGAGTGCCGCTTCAAGACGCGCGAGTTTCGGAGAACGGACCTGTCCAACCCCGGCGGTGAACAACAGCGAGCGAACCGGGCGATGCCCCTTGAGCCGCATGGCCCATTTCCACCCGTCCCCGGAGGGTGCCGACGGGGGAAGAAGAGGGCCTGCTTTTCGAAAACTCTGATTCCAGAACGGCGGCATCATCGCAGAGATGAACCAGCTTGGTTTGAGAAGGCCTCATTGCGGGTCGGAAAGTTGGAGGCAGCATACCGACTCTGCATCCAGCGATCGATCTGTTGAAGCACCTGATTCACAGCGATCAGAGGATCATCCGCTTCCGCTTCAAAGCGATGAACAACCTGAGGGGAATCCCCCGGGGAAAACATGCAGACGAAAAGGAAGGTCCCTTCAGTCGCCCCCCGTTCAAGATGATAGTTTGTCACCCCGAGATCATTGAGTTTCGCGGAGGCCTGCCGCCAGGTCAGAATCGGGCCATTCTGCGTCGCCTGAAGTGACTGGGGTCCCCCTCTGTCGAAAGAGGTAGACATTGCTGCAGGCTCATGTTGTGCCCCGAATGCGGGGCGTTGACCAGACGGCGTAAAGTCATTCAGTGCAGCCGATCGGGTGGCAGAGTTCCTGTCTCCCCCCATTGATGACCGGGCCCCTGCATCGGGAGTCATACTGGGGATTTCACTCCAGTGCGGTGGAGTGTTTCCGTTGCGGTGCTGTTCCTCCGGCCACGAATCATCCCAGCGAGGGCGGGAACCGGGACCGAGTCCCGTATTTGCCTGAGAATTCAACGCGTATTGGTTCTGGTTGTA
>CALLWY010000306.1 GCA_938015865.1 uncultured Planctomicrobium sp. | reverse complement strand
TGGAAGGGGGGACTTCGCATGAGAATCAGACAGGCCATTCCTGTTTCCAGACAACTGGACAAGGCCCCGGCCCCTCTTCGGCGCCAGTCATTATCAACGGCGATCAAGATGATTCGAGATTGCGGGCGGTCAATGAATTGAAGAGACTGTAACGACCTTCTCCGGCTTCATTACCAGACAAAACGCCATGAGTACAGACTCCGAAAATGTCCGCCGTATCGGTCCCTTTCTTCTTGAGAAAGAGCTCGGAGTGGGGGGGATGGGGATTGTCTATTCCGCCGTGTACGAGAAGAACGGGCTGAAGTGTGCCGTGAAAGTTCTCGCACCGGACATGAGCGGGAATGAGGCGGTCAACCAGCGGTTCATTCGTGAGACGGAAATCCTCAAGAAGCTCCGACACGAGAACATCATCCGTTATTACGGAGCGGGTTCGAACCGGACGCAGCGTTTCTACGCGATGGAGATTATCGATGGAGGGGCGCTCGATCAGGTCATCAAGCGAGAAGGCCGACTGGACTGGGAAACCGCTGTCAATTACGGGATTCAGATTGCGAAAGCGCTGGAACACGCCCACAACGCCGGGATCGTTCACCGGGATCTGAAGCCGGCCAACCTGCTGCTCACCAAAGACGGGATTCTCAAGCTGACCGATTTCGGCATTGCCCGCGATACGGAAGCAACCGCCCTGACTCAGGCAGGGAAAACGCTGGGGACCATGAATTACATGGCTCCGGAGCAGATCAGCGGAAAGTATCCCGTCACGCGGAAGACCGACCTTTATGCGCTGGGTTGCGTCCTCTTCGAAATGCTGACAGGCCGTGTCCCTTTTCAGTCCGAGACACAGGCGGAGCTTCTTTTCAAACATCTGGACGAAGCCCCTCCCTCGGTTCGCGAGTTCAACCAGACGGTCCCCATTGGCCTCACCAAGCTGATTGATGAACTGCTTTCGAAGGAACCGGATGACCGGCCATTCGATGCGTTGGCAGTGCAGGTCCGTCTGGAAGAAATTCTCCGGAAAACCAAGGAGAAAGAAGCGAAACAGAAGGCCACAGTTTCGGTCGGAGGAGCCGCTGCGACAGTTGGCCTGAATGAGAAAACAGCCTCCGTCAAGAAAAAGAAGAAAAAGAAAAAATCCCAGGACGATGCCGTCGACGTCCCCTTTTACGAACGGGGATGGTTTCTGGGATCGGTTCTCGCTGTGCTGCTTATTGGCGTCACCTTTTTCGTCATACGCAGCCGCAGCGAAGAGGTCCTCTATGCCAAGGCCAGCAAATACATGGAGTCCCCCAATCCCTTATCATGGGTCAATGCGGAACAGACTCTCAAGACAATGGTCGCGCGCTACCCGAACGGAAAGCATGCGGAGCAGGGGCGGAACTGGCTGGATCAGATCGAGATGCACCGGACAGAAAGCCGGATCGAGATGAATCTGAAACTGGGGAAAGACGCGGAGTCGGAACCAGAGCAGCTTTATCTCAATGCCCTGCAATATGAAAAATTCGGCGATCGACTGACCGCGCTGGAGAAGTACGACGCCATGGTGAAACTCCTGGAAAACGAGTCAGACCAGAATCGTCCCTACCGTAATCTCGCCCGTCGACAGGCTGCCAAGATTCGGTCCCAGGTCGGGGAGAAGACCGACCGGACCGAATTCATTCAGGCCCAGCTGGAAGAAGCAGACAGGTTGTTTGCCGAAGGAAAGAAACTGGCTGCCCGGGAAAAGTGGCAGGCGATTACTAAACTCTACGGCGACATCAAGGAATTCGAGACATATACCCAGCAGGCGACAGCTCGACTCGTTGAAGCAAGCGGGATCAAATAAGGCCCTGTAGCACCAAAACGGCCCATCTTTCCTATTTTACCTTTGAAACGCTGGCTTCACGAAAGCAGATGAAGAAAGGCGGTCTCATCCTTGCAACTTCCTGCGTCTGTGAGAGAACAGATGTTCAAAGTTGAAACCAAAACTGCTATGACCCGTCTGGAACGGATCATTCGTGGACAAATGGCGTGAGGGGAGAAGCCCCCACACGGGTTCCAGACCTGTCGCGTCCGTTTGTTCCTGTCATTCAACCGATGTGATTCAGAGCGCTCTCAATCCGGATTTGACATCGGCTTGAGGGCGTCCACCGCAGAGAGAACCGTATTGGAATCGAATATGCCGCCGCGGGTCCGACTGATTTTTGCCATTCACAACCATCAGCCTGTAGGGAACTTCGACGGCGTCTTTGAACAGGCGTTTCGGGACTCATACGAACCGTTCTTTGATGTGCTGGATGAATTTCCCGAGCTGCCCATCACGGTGCACTTTTCGGGAAGTCTTTTGGAGTGGCTGGAAGTCCATCGCCCGGACTATATCGACCGAATCCGGAAACTGGTCGCCCAGCGGCGCATCGAGTTGCTCGGCGGCCCGTATTTCGAGCCGATTCTGGCTTCCATTCCAGCACGCGACCGCATTGGGCAAATCCGTGCCTACACGCAACACCTCTCACAGCTGTTCGAAACCGATATCCGGGGGATGTGGGTTCCCGAACGTGTCTGGGAACCAACCTTTGCCAGCGACATTGCGGAAGCAGGAATTGAATACACAATTCTCGACGATTCCCATTTCCGCTGGGCCGGTCTGAATGAAGACAAGCTGCACGGTTATTACCTCACTGAGAATGAAGGCCGGTTGCTGAAAGTCTTCCCGGATGATGAATACCTGCGTTATTCCATCCCCTGGGCCTCCCCAGAAGAGACAATTGCCTACCTGCGGCAGATGGCCGAGCGGCATCCAGAAACGATTGTCTCCTTCGGAGACGACGGCGAGAAATTCGGCTCATGGCCGGGGACGAAGGAACATGTTTACGACAAAGGCTGGCTTCGTGACATGTTTCAGGCCTTCCGCGAAAACGCGGACTGGCTCAAGCTGGTCACGATGGGACAGGCGGTTGATGAAGTCCCACCACAAGGGAAGGTCTATCTCCCGAATGCCAGCTACCGCGAAATGACCGAGTGGGCTCTCCCGACAGACCAGCAGGTCGACTACAAGAAAATCGTCGACAAGTTGGGAGACCAACCGGAATGGAAGGAGATCAAGCCTTTTTTCCGTGCCGGGTTTTGGCGGAATTTCCTGGTGAAATACCCCGAAAGCAACGAGATGTACTGTCGATCGCGGGAACTCAGCGATCGAATCGCCGCTCTGGCTGATTCACTCGGGGCCCGGGAGAACCCGGAATTGCTCGAATCCGCTCGCATGAACCTTTATCGCGGGCAGTGCAATTGCCCGTTCTGGCATGGAGCCTTCGGAGGGCTTTATCTCCCTCACCTGCGGAATGCGATTTATAAAAACCTGATCGACGCCGACACCGCCACAGAAGCCCTGAACGGACGCCCTCCCCGTTGGGTCGATGTTGCGGCCGACGATTACAATCTGGATGCCCGGAAAGAAGTGCGGATGTCAGGAGATCGCCTCGTGGCGTATCTGGCCCCAGCACGAGGAGGGCATCTTTACGAACTCGATCTGCGAACGATTGGTGTCAATCTGCTCGCCACGCTCAATCGCCGTCCGGAACCGTACCATCAAACGGTACTGGAATCGGCCAGTGCCTCTCAGGATGTCGATGACATTGCCTTCCTGAAACACGAAGGGGTCCGGTTCAAGCAGGCGAATCTGGATCAGAAAATCGCGTATGATCGCTGGCCTCGAAAGGCGCTCGTCGATCATTTTCTCCGCCCGGAAACCGATCTGGACGAATTCCGGCTCGGTAACGGAGGGATCGGAGACTTTGTTGTCGGAGTTTACGAGACACGAATTCGCCGGTCGGATTCCCGGGTCGAAACGGTTATGTCACGCGAAGGCCGAATGGGAGACCACTGGGTTCGCGTGGAAAAGACAATCGCTCTCGATTCCTCCAACGGAAGTCAGCTGGAAATCACCTACCAGCTCAGTCAGCTTCCCCCCGGCCATCCGATCCATTTCGCCGTCGAGTTCAACTTCGCAGCAATGCCTGCCGGGCAAAACGACCGCTATTTCTACAACGGACATGGCGAGCAACTCGGTCAGTTGCAGTCGATCTTATCGCTCCCTGCAGGGATGCGGATCGGTCTGGTCGATGAATGGCTCGGGCTGGACGCCTCATTGGAACTGACACAGCCAGCGGAGTTCTGGACATTTCCGATTCAAACCGTCAGTCAGAGCGAAGGGGGCTTTGAGCTAGTCCATCAGAGCACCACCGTTGTCCCACACTGGCAATTCACCGCCAATGAAAGCGGGACCTGGCAGGTGCGAATCCAGCTGACAGCGGATACATCGATTGCTCAGGCCAGAAAACTTTCGGAGATGGCCGTCGCCCGAAGCTGACGACGACGCGGCGAATCCCGGAAATAGAGACGAGCATCCGACAAGATTCGCTGGGAACGGTCCGACACTCGAAAGAGAGATCAGCACGTGTTGGGTTCAGAGGAAATTGCCCTGCTGGCACACTGTCAGGAACTTCTCCGGCAGGGATTTTCGAGCCTGCCACCGGTGGAAAGTCCAGCAGTCACCGATGAGATGACCGCTGTTCTTCGGAAGACGGCGGAACGGCTCCGGGATAACTATCCCTATCATCACCCGTATTATCTGGGACAGATGCTCCGCCCTCCGCACCCGGTAGCGATGCTGGCCTATTCTCTGGCCATGTCCCTGAATCCGAATAACCACGCTCTCGACGGCGGTCGGGCCACCTCCGCGATGGAAAAGGAGTGCATCCGCAAGATCGCGGAGATGTTCGGCTTCGAGACGCATCTGGGGCATCTGTGCGGCGGCGGAACAATCGCCAACTTTGAAGCCTTGTGGGTCGCGCGGGAGTGGACTCAAGGCAAGGGAATCGCAGCCTCGTCACTGGCTCATTACACACACCAGCGACTATCCGCCGTCCTGCAGGTTCCATTTCACTCCATTCCTGCGGACACGAACGGGCGTATGGACCTGTCCCATCTGGAATCACTGCTGAGGCAAGAACCAATCGGTACGGTGGTGGCAACTTTGGGGACAACCGGTCTCGGCTCCGTCGATCCACTGGCAGACCTGATTCCCCTCCGGGAGAAGCACGGGTTCCGGCTTCATGTCGATGCCGCCTATGGGGGCTATTTCACTCTGGACCAGACACTTCAGCCCGGCACAGCCGCTCACTACGCTGCCATTCCCTATGTGGATTCGATTGTCGTCGACCCGCACAAGCACGGCCTTCAACCCTACGGGTGCGGGTGTGTCCTGTTTCGGGACAGGAGCGTGGCGGCCATCTATAAACACGAGTCTCCCTACACATATTTCACCTCCGATGACCTGCATCTGGGCGAAATTTCGCTGGAATGCTCGAGAGCCGGAGCCGCTGCCGCTGCCCTGTGGGCCACACTGGAACTGTTTCCCCTCACCCGCGACGGAGAGTTTGCACAGAACCTGTCCCGCTGTCGTTCTGCCGCTGGACAGCTTTATTCCTGGGTTCAGCAGCAGCCTCGACTGCAAGCGGTCGTCCCGCCTGAGCTGGATATTCTCTGCTGGATGATTCAAAGCAAGTCCAGCTCACGATCCAGCCAGCTGGCCCGCGACTTCTTCAACCGGGCGGCAGAACGAAACATTCATCTGGCGCTCTTCAACGCCCCGGCCTCACTTCTTGCTGACAAGGTTCCTGGCGAATTCTGGGATGATGATTCCGTGACCTGCCTCCGGGTCTGCACGATGAAACCCGAACACGAGGAATGGATGCCCCGCATCATACAGGAACTCGATACCGTGCAACGGGACCTCAATCTCCACAGGGGCGATTGAGTCCCGTGCTGCAACAATCCATTGCATCCAGTCTCGTCACCGGGCAGTCTCGTTACCGGGGAATGCCCCCTGTTCGGAATGGCAAGAGCCCAATTCAGACTCGGAGTTCTTCTGCTGCGAGATTCAGATCGGCAGCGTACCGCTGGCGAATTGGTTCGACCACTTCGCTGACAAATTCGTCCACCTGCTCCGGGCTGCGACCAATGAAGCGTCTGGCATCGAGTGCATCGGCCAGATTCACATTGGCAAAAGCCGGATCGCCCGCCAGTCGCTGCATCAGGTCGTTCGGCAATCCGAACTCCTTCACCTGCCGGGCCGCCTCAACGCTGTGAATTCGGACACGCTCATGAAGCTGCTGACGGTCGCCTCCCGCCTTGACCCCAGCCATGAGAATTTCCTCTGTCGCCATGAACGGAAGTTCCTCCCCAAGGCGACGCTCGATGACCTTGGGATAAACCACCAGCCCTTCAGCGATATTCCGGTAGAGAATCAGCACCGCATCAATGGCCAGAAAAGCCTGAGGAATAGAGAGTCGGCGATTGGCACTGTCATCCAGCGTCCGTTCCATCCACTGAACCGCTGCGGTCTGATCCCCGTTCTCCGCCAGACTCATGGCAAAGCGAGCGAGCGCACAGATCCGCTCCGCCCGCATCGGATTCCGCTTGTATGCCATGGCAGAAGAGCCGATCTGTTTGTCCTCTTTTGGCTCTTCGATCTCCTTCCATCCTTGCAGAATGCGGAGGTCGGTGGCTGCCTTGTGGGCCGTCTGGGCAATCCCGCTCAGCGTCGACAGAATCTGGGCGTCCACCTTGCGGGAATAGGTCTGCCCTGTCACAGGATAGGTCTCTGTGAACCCCATCCGGGCCGCTACCATCCGGTCCAGCTGACGAACCTTCTCATGGTCCCCCTGAAAGAGCGTCAGGAACGTTGCCTGCGTCCCGGTTGTCCCCTTTGCTCCCCGGAATTTCAGGGTTGCCAGCCGGTGTTCGACATCCTGAAGGTCGAGAACAAGATCATGACACCACAATGTCGCCCGCTTCCCGACGGTGGTTGGCTGGGCTGGCTGCAGATGAGTGAATCCCAGGCAGGGGAGATCGCGGTACCGCGTCGCAAATGTCGCGAGCCGATCGATCACCTGAACCAGCCGGGTCCGAACCAGTTCCAGAGAGAGTTTCATCTGGATCAGCTCGGAATTGTCCGTGACATAACACGAGGTCGCTCCGAGATGGATGATTCCCGCAGCCTTGGGACATTGATCCCCATAGGCATGGACATGGGCCATCACATCGTGGCGAACCTGACGTTCATACCGGGCGGCTGCCTCAAAATCGATGTCGTCGATATGAGCTTTCATCTCGGCGATCTGCTCGTCAGAGATGTCCAGTCCCAACTCTTTCTCGCATTCCGCCAGCGCGACCCAGAGCTTGCGCCACCAGGAGTGCTTCGCCTGAGCAGACCAGATGCCGCTCATCTCGGCCGATGCATAACGGGTATTCAATGGATTCTGATAGATGGAATGACTCACGCGACGAACCGGATATTTCTGGAGGGAAATTGATACTTGCCTTGGGGAGAATGCTCCCGATAACGGGCCGATTTCGCAAGTGATCGCCGCTGCGCAATCGGACTTTCCCGGCGCAGGAGAACCGGCGACAGTGTCTCTCTCGAATTCACGAGCGAAATGAGGGGGAGGTGCGGCACATTTGATCAGTCCCGTCCTTCCCCCTCGTACTCTCTCAAGCGGAATCGGTTATCGAAACTCGACGACCACAGATTCAACCGTGCCTGAAAACGGAAAGGGAGCGGTATAATTTCCGACCGCGCCCGCGGCATCGCGTCCCACGGACAGGCCGTCCACCGGTTGCGCGTCAATCAGTCCTCCCGAAGCCCCCTGCTCGATGGATTGATTGTCCACCTGCAACTGGAGGTCGCCCGACTTTGTCAGGGTCGCTCTCACCTGGTGGGTTCCAGTCAACGGGGTCGAGCCCTTGAGATGTCTCGCCCCTTTTGTGGTGCGGACAGTCAGGACAGGATATCCCTCTTGGAGATAGAGCGAATAACCGACACGAGTTCCCCCCTGTGCGACAATAACCCCGCTGGATTTCTCAGCAGGGACTGTCACTTTGGCGGAAATCGCGAAGGATCGATTCACGATCGCGGGAGCCTTTTGTCCCTTCAGTTCTTCATTCCCTTTCAGGCCAAATCGTTTGGCGTTCGATCCCGCAGGACGGGAATTGTTGTTCCCGCGTCCCGGCATCGGATAAACATTGGCTCGATGGGCATAGTTCTCCCAGAGTTCACTCAGACGCTTAACCTGGTCCGGATACTGAGCTGAGAGGTCATTGGATTCAATCCGATCCTGAGAGATGTCATACAGTTCCCAGGGACCATTTGACTTGGCGACCAGTTTCCACTTTCCATCGCGGATCGCCTTGTTCCCTTCATGTTCCCAGTACAACGGCTCTTTTCGCTCAATAGGCTTTCCTGAAAATGCCGGTTTCAGGCTGACCCCTTCCATCGGTTTGATGGCTTCCCCCTGATACGTCTCCGGATAGGTCGCGCCAGCGAGATCGACGCACGTGGCCATGATGTCGATCAGATGCCCCGGGTCGGCCACCAGTGTTCCGTTCAGCGTCTTCGGAATGTGTGCGGGCCAGTGAGCAATCAGCGGTGTCGAAATTCCCCCTTCATGAACCCAGTGCTTGTATTCACGGAACGGGGTATTGCTGACGTTCGCCCATCCCCGACCGTAGGCAATATAGGTATCACCCGGCCCGGGCATCTCCCCGGGACCATAGCGAAGCGTTTTCCCCGGAACAGCGTATCCTCGTGGAGCCTGTCCTGCGGATCGCCCCAGTCCTTCGGCACAGGCCCCGTTGTCCTGAAGAAACAGAATCAGGGTGTTGTCGAGCTGACCACTCTGCTCCAGCTGTTTGACAATCCGACCGACGCCAGCATCCATACGGTCGACCATCGCACAGTAGACCTCCATGCAGCGGGCTTCCCAGTCTTTCTGCTTCACAGCGTCCCAGTCTTCCGCCCCCGGAGAGAGTTCCGTTTCCGGCGAAACCAGCCCCAGCGATTTCATCTTCGCCAGACGGGCCTTTCGGTGGGCGTCGTAGCCGTCGTTGAAGAGTCCGGAATACTTGGAGATTTCTTCTTCGGGCGCCTGCATCGGCCAATGTGCCGCGGTGTAAGCGACATACATGAAAAATGGCTTCTCGGGAGACTCCTGCTGATGTTCGCGAATGTACCGGACTGCATGGTCCGAGACGGCATCTGTGAAATAGTAATTCTCCGCAGGGTACTCGGGATCGCTGTCGATCGTGATCAAGTCGTTCTGTCGGCAGAGCCCGCGGGGATAAAAGTAATTGCCTGCTCCGTGGAGCGTGCCGTAATACTTTTCAAATCCCCGCTGAAGCGGCCAGTTGGCTCGATCGCTTTCCGGTCCGGTGTCCTTTGTGACGTGCCATTTCCCGGTCATGTATGTTCGATAACCGGCGGTGCGAAGAACTTCAGCAACAGTGACACAGTGACGGTTGAGATTGCCGCGATACCCGTCCACACCGCGATCATTCA
The DNA here is from genome assembly GCA_938015865.1 of uncultured Planctomicrobium sp. GTDB lineage: Bacteria > Planctomycetota > Planctomycetia > Planctomycetales > Planctomycetaceae > Planctomicrobium. The sequence goes on along the minus strand of CALLWY010000306.1, from coordinate 2,238 downwards.
TCATATGCCCGACCCCGGCCTGATGCGGGTAAAGTCCTGTCAGGAGTGATGCTCTTGTCGGGCAGCAGCGAGCGGTATTGTAGAACTGGGTGAACCGAAGTCCCCTTTCCGCAAGCGCATCCAGATTTGGCGTCCGGGCATCCGTCCCCCCATAACATCCCAGATCAGAATACCCCATGTCATCGGTGAGGATGACGACGATATTCGGCCGTTGACCGGCCCGTTCCTGCGCCATCGATGTGAGCGGGAACAACAGAACAGCAGTCCATGCAATCCACTTCAACTGGTCAATCACGGCAGTGGCTCCATTTGCAGTGAGATCATGCGTCGCTTTGAGCAGTCGGCTGTTCTCCCTGAACACCCAATGTGTCGCGAGAAGACAGCCCCAACAAAGTCGCGAATGATCGTTAATTCAAACGAACATCAGAATGCCCCAATATTTTTCTCTGTGCAAGCGACGCCCGACGGACAACCAAGTTTTTTTGTCGAAACAATTTCCTCAACAGCCAGAGGCAGTTCCTTCAGGAACGAGTCGATACGGATTGAGGGGCAAGTCTGGTGCAGATCAGCTCGGCAGCACGCTGAAGGTCTTCCAGAGGGGTCATATGACTCCACGAGAACCGCACCGCACCATCAAGGGTCTCGGCGGAGACCCCCATGGCCGAAAGGACATGACTGGCGGTTGCGCACACGGACGTACAGGCGGCTCCGTCCGAAACAGCAGCAATTCCACGCAGGGCCTCAATCACCTGATCCGCATCCCATCCCGGAAAAGAGAGGTTCAGCGTGTTGGGCAGGGCCAGATTCAAATCGCCATGAATGACAGGAGAAAGAGGACTCAATCGGTCTAACAGCAGATCGCGGCGCTCCCGACACGATTCCATACGCTGAAGCCGTTCTTGATGGGCGAGTTCCGCAGCCAGTCCGAATCCAACAATCAACGGAACCGGCAATGTTCCCGGACGCAACCCCAGTTCCTGTCCCCCGCCATACATCAATGGGGAGAGTGGAGCGAGGCCTCCCTGTCTCCGTCGGATAATCAGCGCACCGATTCCCATTGGACCGTGCAGCTTATGCCCACTGAGACTGATCAGATCAATCCGGTCGTGCCTCAGAGCGTCATTCTCTTTTCCAAACCCTTGCGCGGCATCCACGTGAAACAGGACGGACGATCCTATTAACCCTTCAGCGATTTCCTCGATGGGCTGACGAATCCCCGTCTCGTTGTTGACCTGCATGACGGAGACAAGAAGAGTATCCGGGCGGACCGCAGAGAGAAGTTCCTCCGCAGCAATGCGCCCCGATCGATCAGGAGAAACGAAAGTTACTTCAAACCCGGAATCCGCCAGTTTCTGAAGCGGTTCGAGAACGGACTTGTGCTCAATCCGCGTGCTGATGATGTGACGTCGGCCCGACTGTTCTCCAAAGGGAGCCAGTCCCAGAATGGCGAGGTTATTACTCTCGGTCGCTCCGCTCGTGAAAATCACCTCGTGGCGACGGGCGTTGACGCAGGAGGCGATCTGGTCCCGCGCATGGTGGACCCGCTTCTTCGCCCGTTCGCCAAATTCATGCGGACTCCCGGCGTTGCCGACCTCCTCTTCAAAGCAATGCACCATCTCCCGGCAGACCCGGGGATCGAGCGGTGTTGTCGCATTGGCATCCAGATACAGCGTCACGGGACCAGCTCCGGAGCAGTTGGAACAGACGGGTGGCCCAGCACGCGGAGCACATGGCCCAGCGCGGACACAGTGAAAATCATCGGATACAGCGACTCAAAGTACCAGAGTTTGGCGAAGTAGAATCCAATAGGAGACGCTGGGAAACTGGTCCCATTGTTCGTGGACTCGATGAGGAATCGGCCCCCACGCTGAATGGCATCAATCAGGTTCTTCTCAGTGGCCCCCTCAGTCGAAGACGTGAGACGTCCCTGTCGTCCCGCCTGAAGCAACGCGGTCAGGGCTTCCAGAGCAAAGGCAGTCTCTTCGATCAACGACGGTGCCTCTGCTCCCCCGCCCCAGCCCCCATCTTCGTTCTGGACATTCAGAAGCCATGCCTGGGCACGAGCGATGGCTTCCGACGGTTTGTTTTCACCCGCGGGGAGTTCGTCGATCAGTCCCAGAAGAACCCGCGTTGTTCCATAGACTGGGTTTTCATCATCGAAGACGTGCTGATTGCCGAACCAGAGCGGAAGCCATGCCCCATCCGCTCGCTGCTGACGGATCAGAAACCGGATCGCAC
>CALLWY010000305.1 GCA_938015865.1 uncultured Planctomicrobium sp. | reverse complement strand
CGCTTTCCAGTGAAGGTGGCCGACAAGGCTGTACAGGCTTCCGAGATTTTCATCCGCCCGAATGACCACATCGCCGCCGTTCCCGCCGTCACCGCCATCAGGGCCGCCGTTTGGAACGTATTTTTCGCGCCGAAAGCTGCAACACCCCTTGCCGCCGTCTCCCGCCTTACATTCGAGTTCAACACGATCGATAAACATGGGGAAATGCCGGAATGATCAAAAAAGAAACAAGGGGAAGACGGAAACGGATTGACTGCCTTCCTTGGTCAGTGCAGTCAATCCGCCAGACACCAGATTCATTTTACCAGCACCGTTTACTACGGAGCAGGGGGGACAGGAGCTGCCGGGGGCGGAGGCGGAGGGGGTGGCGTCATACGAAAGGCATTGGCCAACGGACCGACCTGAGATGCTGGAGTCCAATGGACCAGTGTTGGACTCCAGACGAGTGTTTCCGGACGAATCTGTCCCGCCTGAATCCCCGCAAGCAGCTGTTGGGTATCATACGGTCCCTGACTTTGTCCGTTAATGGCCAAATGCCAGACATTGTCCTGCGGGAGAGGAGGAGGACCCATCGGCGCCGCCTGCGGAACTCCTCCAGCGGCGCTGGCCATTCGATTCGCCATCGCGAATCCCATTCCGAGTCCCATCCCCTCTGCTGCTCCACCACCGGGGTTTTCGGCTGCGGCGGTCATCGCCTTGCCCATCTGGAACTGCTGAAATTTGTTCATATCCCCGATCACCCCCATGCTGCTGCGGGTGTCGAGCGCTTTCTCCACCTCTTCGGGGAGCGACACATTGACGATAAACAGCTGGGTCAGGTCCAGTCCGTACTCATCATCCACCTTCTCAAGAGCCATCTTACGAAGCTGCTCGGAGAGGTCACGGTAATGCGCGGCCAGATCGAGTGCGCTGATCTGGGAACTTCCGATCAGATCCGCAAAGGAGGTGGCGATGATGGAACGGAGCAATTCCGTCAGTTCATCGGCCTGGAAGTTGGAATCGGTTCCGACCAGCTCCTTCAGCAAGGCTTTGGGATCGACCACCTTCACCGCATATGTCCCGAAGGCCCGGAGCCGCACCGGTCCGAAGTCGGCATCGCGAAGCATGATCGGGTTTGGCGTTCCCCATTTCAGATCGGTGATCTGTCGGGTGCTGACGAAGTAGACCTCGGCCTTGAAGGGGCTGTTGAATCCGTATTTCCAGCCAGCGATTGTGCTTAGAATCGGGAGGTTATCAGTCTTGAGGGTATAGTGTCCGGGCTGAAAAGCATCGGCAATCTGACCGTTCAGGACGAAGACCGCCACCTGACCGGGGCGGACGATCAGCTGGGCTCCGTTTTTGATTTCGTTCTGATATCGGGGAAATCTCCACACGATGGTATGGCGCGAATCATCGACCCACTCGATGATATCTATGAGTTCGTTGCGAAGCTTGTCGAAAATTCCCATCGTGATTGATCCTTTATTACGCCTTGGAGAAACGCTTCTGACGACGTGTCGGAGACTGGGAAAACGGGAATTCCCACGCAGGGGGACCTGCGAAGCGACGGAAATGCCGTCCCGGTATCCTACTCCGGGGATTGGATTTCATTCAATCAGTGACTGGTCTGGAACAATAAGTTTCCGGCAGTTACGTACAGAATAAACGCATTGATGGGCAGCTGTTTCCTCGATCGTGCGTGAATACATCTCAGCCGTGCGCACATCACAGAGCAGGGGAGGAGTCCGGGTCCAGGAACGAGCGCGGGGATCAAACGCATTCCTGTTGGTCAGACGCTGCACTTTCGAAATCACAACTCAATTCAAGATCATCCGTTGCGACACTTCAACAGACTGTTAATGTCGACAATCTGATCAGTCTGACAAAGAGCGGCCGGCTTCGTAAAACAACAGGAGCCCCGGACCAAAGTCGGGGCTCCTGAGAGTTGCAATGACAAGTCCTTGAACAAGGACCTGAAAATTAGTTTGTGCTACCAGCTTCTGGAGTTGCGGCAGGCGTTTCTGCTGGAGTTTCAGCAGGAGCGTCCTTGTGCTCGCCTTCACCACCTTCGTGAGCGTGCTCATCAGCAGCTGGTGCGGGTGCAGGAGCTGCTGCCGGCTCGGTCGGCTTGGTGCATCCAACGGCGCAAATCATCGCCAGAACGGCGAACAGTGTGCTCAGCTTTTTCATTTATTTCTCCTCAAAGA
>CALLWY010000304.1 GCA_938015865.1 uncultured Planctomicrobium sp. | reverse complement strand
CGGTCAGGACATGAAGCCCCAGTGGATGTTCACTTCCGGCTTCGCTGAAGTGTGATCCGAACCCCGCCCCGGGAGGCTGAGGCAGTTGATTTGTTGAGAAGAGAGTCGCCGGTCCTCCCCAGGCCCATCCATCGGAACTGGTCCTCTGGGCTGCGGTAAATGGTCCGACCGGGACCGGTCTGGTGAAAATGCGACGTTCCGCCACAATGGCAGTATAGGAAATCCCGTCCGTAATAGCTGCGGTATTTGCTCCGGTGTTGACTCCGAAGATGCCAATGTTTGTCGGGTCCTGCGTAAAGAGCGATGCGGTTGCTCCCTCAGGGATCGTTGCTGCCAGCTGTGCGGGTGTCAGAACGTAGGTCTGACGCGTGGCAACGCTTTCGTCGTTAAAACCGATCCCGGACCCGACGCATCCGGCATAGTCATTTCCGCCACCGGTCCAGTTCTGAGCCACACGCTGGACCTCCGAGAATCGTGAACTGGCACCCATCGAGTTGCGTCGGCTGGGGCAATAGAGAATCGACAGCTCTGTCTGGGCCGGGCCATTCCCGGTGCCGTTGCCGTGGACATTCTTTTTGAAGTCCCATTGCTGATAGATCGGGGACTGGTCAAGCATCGGCATCAGGGGGAGGAAAAAGCTGGTCCCCTGACCGAAGCGGTTGCCGAAGCGCTTGTCCGGCTCGGTTCGGGTTGGTTCCTCCGGATCGGCATAGGTCCCGTAGGTATTCGGTTTCGCCAGAAAGTGAGCGATCTGTCCCGGAGGGAACGAACCGTATTGATCGTGGTATCTCGTGAGGGCGAGACCGATTTGTCGAAGGTTGTCCCGACACTTGGTCCGACGTGCCACCTCACGGGCGTTCTGCACCGCAGGAAGGGAGACAGCAGCAATCAGTGCGATGACCCCGATCACAATGAGAACTTCGATGATCGTAAAGGCCCGCCGCATTGGACGCATAGTGATGTAGAGCGGAAAGAGGAAAATGCAAAGAGGAAATGATACGGAGACACTGATGTGGTCGGTTCCCCACAAATGGGGAGCTCGCGCGTTCATCTTGCCGGGACAAGACGTGAACTGTCAAGGTTGCCCAGACTCGCAAATGTCCGGTTACTGTCGGCGCTCGATGTGGGCGAGAGATTCATCGGCGAGCAATCGCGCGGACCGGGCGGTCAGAATGCCATGCTGGAGTCGTTGCGGAAACGGAATCGCAGTGATTCGCATCAGCTCCTCTCCAGAGTTTCCGGACAGGACAAGATCTCCAGCACGGTGAAAGTGATATCCCGCCTGACTCTGGATGTCGATATGAGCGATCTCGGTCAGAAGGACCTTCTTGCGGAGATGACCGCCGAGAATGGACCGGGCCTGAATGGACTGGTTTGTCAGAACGTAGCAGTCTCCCGCCAACTTCGAGAGGGCATAGGCCAGCACTGCAAAGGGGCTCATCACGGCTCCCAGCAGCACGTAGGCGATTAACCGGAGGGGGACAGTTGGGACGTGTTCTGCCAGTTCCATGACCGTCCCGATTCCGCGACCGAGTTGCCCCGCTGCCACTGAGGGATAAACCACTTCAAGCTCCGCTTCTTTCTTTGCGGAGACTCCGGCAATGGGCTGAGTGACGACAGACATGTGACATACTCCCGGGTGGAAATCTCATGCTTGAGTTGGTCAGCGTGGTTTCCCGGCACCGCCAGTACCTGAAGAGCCTAACAACCGCACCCTTTTCTGTCATGGATCAGCAGGGGATTCTCATTCATCGGAGGGGGTTGCCCGGGGGAGGGGATAGTCCGGGATGGCCAGTCCCAGCCGACGGACTTCCTGCAGTCGCAGCCACCCGCGCGTCACCAGATCTTCCCGACGCTGGACATCGTTCGGATCGAGAAATTCCTTAGCAAACGGACCTTCCACCGTCACGGGCGGGAATCGATCCGAGACGATGAACTGTGCCAAAGTGGGATTGCACCGGATATGTCGTTCCGGGGCGGAGAGAAGCTGTCGTCCGTCAATTTCCCCGATCACATATCGCAAATAGAGATCGCTGTCGGTAATGTTGTGAACAGCCTCGCCGCAGACCTCGCACAGGTATCCCTGATCACATTTTGCCATTCTGTGAGTCCTCGCTGAAAGCCAGTGTCTTATGCGGATTTTCGTCTACGGAACACTCAAACGGGGGTTCTGCCGTCATCAGTTTCTCAAGGGAGAACGTTTTCTGGGTGAGGTTCGAACCGCCCCGCGCTACCGGATGTTCAACATCGGGACTTATCCCGGGTTGATTGAAGATCCGGAGAACGGCCGCTCGATCCTCGGAGAACTTTACGATGTCAGCCCGCAGGGTGTGGAAGGACTGGATGTTGTGGAGGCGGTTGATGAAGGAGAATATCTCCGTCGGCCGATTCAGCTCGATCCGCCTGATGTCGAGCCTGTTGAGGCTTACTTCTATCAGCTTCCCGTTGAACACCTTCCCGACTGTGGGGAATGCTGGACATAGTGAATGCGGACTCATTCAAACCTTGGTTTTCAGCCACTTCTTTCTGGAATACCACCACAGTGCCATGATTCCCCGGGTGAGCATATCCATGTTCATCCCCATCCAGGCTCCCAGCAATCCCAGATGCAGGTGTTCCGTGCAGTACCAGGCAATGGGCAATCGAATTCCATAGGTGACCAGAAGGGCGCTTGCCAGTGGAAATACCGTGTCTCCAGCTCCCCGGAGTGCCGAGCTGTAAACAATCCCGATGATCAGGGGAATTTGAAACAATCCCACAATGCGGAACGGGAAGATCCCTGCCTCACGCACTGCGGGGTCCTGATGCATCAGGGTGTAGATTTGTTCTGCGCCGAGTGAAAACCAGAGTGTCATGATCATCCCGAAGAGCGATGCCTGCAGGGTGGCTTCGTGCCCCGCTTCGTAGGCTCGTTGAGGATTTCCCGCTCCCAGTGACTGTCCCACCAGTGTGGCGGCCGCAGCTCCCCAGGCAACGGCCGGCAGATAGGAGATCGCTTCGACTCGAACCCCAACGATATGGGCAGCGAAGGAGGTCTGTCCGAGTCCGGAAATGATCCGGAGAAAGAGGACATGAGCAATCCAGATGGTGAGCCCTTCGACACCGGCGGGAGTTCCAATTCGAAGGATTCGTCGGGAGATGTCTCCAAAAGGACGGACTTCATGAGGAATCAGCTTCAGACCGCGAACGCCTCGCCAGAGTCCAATGGCAAAGATCAATCCCCCTGCAACACGGGCAATGATGGTCCCGATCACAATGCCATCAACTCCGAGTGAGGGGAACGGTCCCCATCCATAGACAAGGGCGAACGAGAACGCGACGTTGATCAGATTGACGATTCCGAAGATCCACATCGGAGTCCGCATGTCCCCACAGCCTCGAAGTGCGGCTGCCATCACCAGACTGAAAGAGGTGAAAACGAGACCAGTGGCTTCGAGTTTCAGGAATCGTTCCCCGATCGTGGCAGCACGACCGGTCAGTCCCATTCCTGTGGCCAGATAAGAGGCTGTGGCGAGGGCAAAAACAAGGTAGATGAAGCCCATGACCAGAGAGAGCGCGACAGACCGGTTTGCAATTTGATTCGCCTCGGCGCGGTCGCCCGCACCCCAGGCTCGGGAGATCAGTGCTGTTGTTCCTGTCCCGACCAGTGAAAAAATCAGTGTGGCCAGCCAGCTGGAGTAAGCAGAAACTCCGATTGCGGCAGTGGCGTCGGTCCGAACATCTTCCGGCAAATGCCCGGAGAGCCACACATCAAAAAAGCCCACAAGAAAGTTGAGGATCTGCTCTCCCAGCACCGGGAGCGCAAGAAGAAAAACGGTCCCCCGGATCGGACGTGATTGCAGATCGTCGATATTGTACTTCGGGCGCAAGTTCAAATGTCCCAGCCAGAGAAGAATCGGGCATAATAGTGTTTCATGGGCGGTCAATGTAAATCCGCCCGAATCGATTTCAGAATTCAGCAGACAGAAGTGTGGTACTTGGGTAAGATCAGATGGGACGCTAGCATTTCCAAAATCAACACGTCACATCTCCCGCAGATCGTCAGTACTGAAGATGTCTCACTCAGACGGGAATTTGCCACTCGAGTACCTGGTGAACAGGGTGATCCATGGGGATCGTGAAGCCCTGGCCCGTCTCTTTGCCCATTACCGCGACCGGCTGGAGCGAATTGTCAAATTTCGCATGGATCACCGGCTCGTGGGGCGGGTCGATCCTGATGATGTTCTTCAGGAGGCGTATCTGGATGCGGAAAAACGCATCGAACATTTTCTTCAGGATTCTCCGGAATCGTTCTTCATCTGGTTACGTTTAATCGTCAACCAGACGCTGATCGACATCCATCGGCGGCATCTGGGGACGCAATCACGGGATGCCAGTCGGGATCGCTCGATCTCCGGTGGATGGGGAGCGGCTTCGTCATCATTTCTTCTGTCGAATCAGCTGTTAGGGAGTTTTTCGACCCCCAGTCAGGCCATGCTGCGACAGGAGATTGCAGAACAGCTCAATACGGCCCTGGAAGGGATGGGAGAGTTGGATCGGGAAGTCCTTGCGCTGCGGCATTTTGAGGAACTTTCCAACAGTGAAACGGCCGAGGCACTGGGGATTTCCGAACAGGCGGCAAGTCTTCGATATGTCCGGGCGATTATGCGACTCAAGAAAATTCTCGAGGCGGTTCCAGACTTCAAGGAGAATCTTGGGTAGACTGGGGTTTCTCTTCCGGAAATGATTGGAAGAGGCGGTGAAGCGCTCAATTCCTCCCATGCCAGACGATAGCCCATCATCCGCAGAATTTCTGAGTGCCGAACTGTGCGGTCTCCCTCAGCGTGCAGCGTCGCCGGGGCGCGACAAGTTCGAGGAGATCGCTTCGCTTTATCTGGATCGACTGCGCTCCGGGGAAGCCGTCGATGTGAATGACTTCGCGAATCAGTATCCCTCCATCGCTGACGATCTCAGAGAGTTTCTCCCGATGGTGGCCGCGATGGAGGACTGGAAGGTCCAGCGGGAGTTCAAGAGCTATCGGAGCCCGCTCCCGGAGCAGTTTGAAATCACCCAACTGGGAGACTTCCGAATTGTTCGGGAAATTGCCCGTGGGGGGATGGGCGTGGTTTTTGAAGCCGTTCAGCCAATGCTCAACCGCCGTGTGGCAGTCAAACTTCTCCCCTGGAAGTTCCCTCGAAATTCGAGCTGGGCAGAGCAGTTCATCCGCGAGGCTCGTACCGCCGCTCAGCTTCAGCATCAGAATATTGTTCCGGTTTACAGCTTCGGGGAACATGATCAACGCTATTTTTATGCGATGCAGTTTGTGCGTGGCATCGGACTCGACAAGCTCATTCAGGGATGGGACGATAATAAAGGGATCGTCGATCTGGATGTGTTGATCGAGCGCGCCCATCCCTCGGGGAATGTCGAAGAGATACAACGGCTGCAAAACAACAGCAGCAGTAACCGACGGCTCTTGCGGCACGGTTCATGGATTCAGATTGGGAAAATCGCAACGCAAATTGCTTCTGCAATCCGCTATGCCCATCGGAGTGGGACTCTTCATCGGGATATCAAGCCGGGGAACCTGTTGATTGACCAGCAGGGGAAGATCTGGGTCACGGACTTCGGGCTTGCGATGCCGCAGGAGAAGCTCTACGTCGAAGCCACCGGACCACTCTCTGGAACCTTGCGATACATGGCTCCCGAGCAGTTTCATGGGCAAGGGGATGAGCGGAGTGACCTGTATGCCTTTGGGGCAACGCTCTATGAACTCTGCACCTTGAAACCCCTCTTTCATGCCAAGCTCAAGTCGCAGCTGATCACTGAAATCGAGGCGGGGCGATTTGTGCCACCTCGTCAGGTGAACAAGAACATCCCCGCTGCACTGGAATCGATCATTCTGAAGTGTCTGCAACTGGACAGGGAAAAGCGCTATAACTCCGCTGACCAGCTCTACGCAGATCTTCTTCGATTTCTCAATACCGACGCCAAGCCCGGACCGGTCAAGTGGTGGCAACGCTTCTTCAAACGGAAATGATGTGAGGCAGCACGCATGAAAAAGCGGCAGGTGTCTCAGGAGAGACG
>CALLWY010000303.1 GCA_938015865.1 uncultured Planctomicrobium sp. | reverse complement strand
TCATTACGATGTGCAGCCAGTCGAGCCTCTTTCGGAATGGATCACCCCTCCCTTTGAACCTGATGTCCGCGACGGGAAAATCTATGCCCGGGGGGCGACGGACGACAAAGGGCAAATGCTCACCCATGTACAATCCGTGGCCGCCTGGTTAAAGGCCGTGGGAGAACTTCCCGTCAATGTCAAACTGCTCATTGAAGGAGAAGAGGAAGTCGGAAGCCGGAATCTCGATGATTTCATCGAAGCCAATCGGGAGCGCTGTACCTGCGATGTGGCTGTGATCAGCGACTCTTCGCAGTATGCTCCGGGAATTCCGGCAATCACCTATGCACTTCGGGGGATCATGGCCTGCGAAATCACCGTTTCCGGTCCCCGGCAGGACTTGCACAGCGGGTTGTTTGGCGGGTCTGTGGCCAATCCGATCAATGCCCTGTCCCGGTTAATCTCTGAGTTGCATGACAGTGAAGGTCGGATTCAGATTCCGGGGTTTTATGACGATGTCATTCCCCTCACTGCAGAAGAACGGCAGGCATTTGCGAATCTCCCCTTCGATGAAGCGGCTTTTCTCGAGGGGATCGGCGTTAGTGCCCCGTTTGGAGAAGCGGGGTATACGACTCTGGAACGTCGCTGGGCGCGTCCGACCTGTGATGTGAACGGAATTTTCGGAGGTCATACGGGCGAAGGTCCCAAGACGATCGTTCCTGCGAAAGCCACTGCGAAAATCACATGCCGTCTGGTACCCAACCAGAATGCAGACCAACTGACGGACCGGCTGGAGGAGTTCCTTCGGTCCAAGTGTCCGCCGGGGATCCACCTTGATCTGAAACGTTATCACGGTTGCCCGGCGGTCCTGTGTGACCTGAACAGTCCCTACATGAATGCCGCTCGCCGGGCGATCGAAAAGGGCTTCGGGGCCGCCCCGGTGATGATTCGCGAAGGGGGATCGATTCCGGTGGTCGCCACATTCAAACAGCTGCTGGGAGTCGATACACTGCTGTTGGGGTGGGGACAGAATACCGACAATCTTCACAGCCCGAATGAACATTTCAGTCTGGATGCCTATCAGCGGGGAATCCGTTCCAGCGCCTGGCTCTGGCAGGAATTGGCTCAGTCGGTTATCTAGTCGGAAGTCGTCTCTTCCCTGATGATCGGGCGACGCATTTTGATCATGCCGCTCGACGTGGTAACGGAATCTGGACGCGAGTCCTCTTTCCCTGCAGTGGTCCCCTGGACAAACCTGGTGCCGCACGCACCCTACCCGATTTCTCACTATGCTTGACCTGCAATTTATCTGCGACAATTCCGAACTGATCGAAAAAAACTGCCGCGACCGTGGCGTCCCGGTCAATTTGCAGGAACTGCTTGCACTGCGGAGCAGTCGAGGGACCCTGATTACCGAGGGGGATGCCCTTCGGCATGAACAAAAGGAAATTGCCGGTCGAATTCCCAAAGCGACTCCCGAAGAGCGGCCTGCGCTGATTGAGCGCGGCAAGCAGCTCAAGGAGCAGGTTGCAGTGAACGAAGCCTCGCTCCGAACGGTGGAAGCAGAACTCCGCGCACTGCAATCAAAGATCCCCAATCTCACCCATCCCAGTGCCCCCATCGGCGGGGAGGCGGCGTCGGTGACAGTCCGCGAGTGGGGACGCAAACCCAAGTTTGACTTCAAGCCGCTTGATCACGTTGAGTTGGCCAGCAAGCTCGATCTCATTGACTTCGAAGCGGGTGCTCGCGTGGCGGGCTCCGGGTTTTATTTTCTGAAGAATGAAGCGGTCCTTCTGGAACTGGCTCTGGTTCAGTACGCCGTCGAGAAGTTGCGGTCTGAAGGATTCACTCTTTTCACCACTCCCGACCTGGCACGGGATGAAGTTCTCGAGGGGATTGGATTTTCGCCACGAGGAAACGAGACCCAGATCTATTCCATCGACAACTCTGACCTCTCACTGGTGGCGACCGCAGAAATCACGCTGGGGGGATCGCTCCGTGACACGATCATTGACGAATCACGGCTCCCGATCCTGATGGGGGGGATTTCCCACTGCTTCCGCACCGAAGCGGGAGGACACGGAAAGGCGGTCCGAGGAATCTATCGGGTGCATCAATTCACCAAGGTCGAGATGTTTGCTTTCACAGCGGGCAACCTCGAAGCCTCCGATGCGGTTCATGAGAAGATCGTTCGGATCGAAGAGGAGATCTTCCAGGGGCTCGGCATCCCTTATCGGGTATTGGATATTGCTTCGGGCGATCTAGGCGGACCTGCTTACCGCAAGTTCGATCTGGAAGCCTGGATGCCGGGGCGCGGAGATGGAGGGGAATACGGCGAAGTGACCTCCGCCTCGAACTGCACCGATTACCAGGCGCGCCGTCTCGGCGTGCGCAGCAAATCTCCTGACAAAAAGGGGACACAGCTGGTCCACACGCTCAACGGCACAGCGATCGCCTGCACTCGGGCAATCATCGCCATCCTCGAGAACTATCAGCAGGCGGATGGCAGCGTTGTTGTTCCAGAGGTCCTGCGAAAGTGGGTTGGTGTGGACGTCATTCGGCCTCGCGGAGAATGATCGTTCTTCTTTGATCTTGGAACTTGGCGTTCATGCGTCAAATGGGATCGTTTTGTCACAAGACATGAAAACGGTGCTGCATGTGGGACAAATGGAAACATGCCTTTGCCGTGAACGAACCCCTTCCTCCGCTAACTGAGGAAGTGAAGACAATGGTGGATCGTCTGGCGCGTGAGGTGGTTCGACGCCATCTCACGACTCCGGCATTGATGTTTCTGGAGATGTCCCGCCCGATGAACTATCTGGGGGCACAGGCGATGCACTTTTTCACCCCGATGGTTTCTGCCCTGTTTGGGGGAGAACGTTACGAGGAATTTGCCCGGTTTCTCGAACGCAGGGACGCTCTGGAGATCATTGCCGCGCAAATCGAAAAACTCGAACGATTGGCGACGCAACGGGACGAGGCATCACAGCGGGAGCAGCAACCGTGAGCGATCAGGAACCTTCTCTTCCGGAAAACGCCACTCCTGAAGATCCGGTGATCGGGATTGTCTGTGCATTGCATCTGGAGTCGGCACCCTTCCTTCGGCGAATCGAAGAGATCAGGTCTGATTCGGGAAACGGATTCACGTTTCGTGGTTGCCGGCAGGATGGGACTCGAATCTGTCTTGTGGAAGGGGGAACCGGACTCACCCGCGCCCGTCAGGCGACGCATGCCCTGATCGATGCCTTTCAACCACCGTGGATTCTTTCCATCGGTTTCTCCGGAGCATTGGTCGACGATGTCAAGCTGGGGCACATTGTTGTCGCAAACTCCGTAGGCGATGCCACGGGGGCAAAGAAACTGGCAATCGATCTGAAGATGAAGGCCGCTCCGGAAAAAGGGCTTCATGTGGGACCGATCGTCGCGACGGACCAGATTGTCCGTCTGGTCAGTGAAAAGCGGGAGCTGGCTCAACGGACCGGAGCGTTCGCCGTCGATATGGAATCGCTCGGGGTGGCTGAGGTTTGCCGGGAGCGTCGAGTTCCGTTTATGGCGGTGAGAGTGATTACTGACGATCTCACAGAAGATCTTCCTCCGGAGGTTCTCGCGATCTTAGGCCCGAAAGGAACGGTCCGCGCGGGGGCATTGGTCGGTTCCATCCTGAAGCGCCCCGGATGCGTCAAGGATCTGATGAAAATGCGGGAGAATGCCCAAAAAGCGGCGACGCGGCTGGGGGCCTTTCTCCCCGGAGTGGTCGAAGGTCTCGCAAAAACCTTAAAGACGACGGCATAGCTACACGGATCGCTTCGAATCGCGATACGGAGACAGGAACGTTATTGACTGGAGGAGCCGATCGACGATAATTGTTGATACGACTTCGCTTGTGATGATGATTACCCTCCGGGGTGTCCGATCGTCACAATAGCGTCCCTCCCCTGCCAACGCTCTCACCCCACCGAACGCATTCCCCATGCTCGCACTCGGCCATCCACCTGCTCACTGCGGTGCCTGCCATGGCATTCGAATGGCTCTCTCTTCAAGCATCGTCTCCCGCCTCGTCGTTGGAGTCGTTTTCTTGGCCTTCTTCGGACGTTGCGTCAGTGCAGCACAAGGGGGGCCACCGGATCGTGCTTTTTTTGACGCCCATTGCATCGCCTGTCATGACGGCTCCGATGCTCAGGGGAAACTCAACTTTGCCACTCTGGCCTTTGATCTGAACTCCCCGGAAAGCGAACGGATGTGGATCAATATCCACGACCGGATTCAGCAGGGGGAAATGCCCCCACCTGATACAGAGACGTTGTCGGAACAGGTGACACAGCCTGTTCTGGAATCTCTTGGCAAATGGATCAGTCAACATCAGCGGAAACGCCAGCAGGAACTGGGGCGGACTCATGGACGCAGGTTGACCCATCGGGAACTGGAACGGACGCTTCATTCCCTGCTTGGCATTGATCTGCCGCTGCTTAATCGACTTCCAGAGGAGTCGATCAGTGCGGAATTTTCGACCATGCCCTCCGGGCAGTCGTTCTCATATTTCGATCTGGAGCATCATCTGAGTGTGGTGGATCTCTCTCTTGATGAAGCGTTCAGCAGGGCCTTTGCTCCGCGGCCCCCTTATCAGCGTCATTTCAGTGCTAAAGAGATCGTTCGAGAGGACCCGAAGCGACGGACTCGCGAGCCTGAACTCCGGGAAGGAAAAGCTGTTGTCTGGTCCGCCGGTGTGATTTATTACGGACGCACGCCTGTCACGACCGCGAAGTTTGATGGCTGGTATCGATTTCAGATCAAGATCTCTGGCCTGAAACTTCCCAAATCCGGCGGGGTCTGGACAACGGTCTACAGTGGCCGCTGTGTGTCAAGTGCCCCCATTCTCAACTGGGTCACTGCGTTTGAAGTGACTGAAGAACCTCGTATTGTCGAGTTCGAAGCATGGATCCCGCGGGGCGATATGCTCGAGATTCGCCCCGGCGACATCACATTGAAAAGAGCCCGCTTTGAAGGGGGGCAGATTGGAACAGGCGAAGGGGAGCCTCAGAATGTTCCGGGAATCGCGATTGACTGGATCAAGATGGAAAAAATTCATCGCGGGCCGGATGATGAGGAAGTGGGCCGCCGACTATTCGGGGATTACCTGCCCATCGTGAGGTCGCTCGCCCGGCCTCCGTCGCAGAACCAGAAAAAATCCAAAGAACAGGCTCAACGTCCAGTACCGCTGACAAATGATCAGCTGGATGAATTGATGGTGGACTTTGCCACCCGCGCGTTTCGACGGCCGACCACCAGAGAGGAGATCGCTTCCTACTGCGAGAATGTCCATTCGGTATATGAGCAGAATAAGGACGTCGTTGCTGCCCTGCGACTCGGGTATCGGGCAATTTTGTGCTCTCCTCGCTTCCTGTATTTCATGGAGGCTCCCGGGCCGCTGGATTCCTACGCGATTGCGTCCCGGCTCAGTTATCTATTGACAGGGGGGCCACCGGACGACGAATTGATGTTGGCGGCCCGTGAAGATCGTCTGAGAGATCCGAAGCAGGTTCGCCAGCAGGTGGAACGATTGCTCGCTGGGCCAGCGGGGCGGACCTTCGTCGAGGATTTCGCGGATGAATGGCTCGATCTGAAGGACATTGAATTTACCGAACCGGATCGAAAGCTGGTCCCCGATTTCGACAAGATTGTTCAACACTCCATGCTGGAGGAAACCCGGCTGTTTTTGGAGACCATGCTCCGCGAAAATCAGAGTGTCACTCGACTTGTTTCCTCGAAGGAAACCTTTCTGAACAGCCGGTTGGCCCGTTATTATGGTATCCCCGATGTGAAAGGGGACCAGATGCAACGGGTTGCGCTTCCGCAAGAGTCCCATCGTTCCGGCCTGATCACTCATGGGGCGATCCTGAAAGTGACCGCGAATGGTTCAGAGACATCGCCGGTCACTCGCGGGGCGTGGGTGGCCGAACGAATTCTGGGGTACCACATCCCCCCTCCCCCTGAGAATGTTCCCGCGATTGAACCGGATATCCGGGGAGCCACAACAATTCGGGAATTACTGGAAAAGCATCGTTCTGACGATGCATGTAGGCGTTGTCATGTCAAAATCGATCCTGCAGGGTTTGCGTTGGAGAATTTTGATCCCGGTGGAAAATGGAGAGAGGCCTACCGGACTGCCACGAACCGAAAGAAAGAATTGCCCATCGATCCCGCTTCGGTCTTGCCGGATGGGCGACCTTTCGCAAATCTGAACGAGTTTCAGCAACTTGTCGCAGAAAAACCGGAGGTTCTGGCAAGGAATCTTGCGGAAAAACTGATTGCCTACGGGACTGGCGCGCCGGTGTCGTTTGCAGATCGGGAAGAACTGGAACAGATTGTCGATCAGACAAAAGAGGACAACTTTGGGTTTCGTTCGATTGTTCACGCGGTCACGACAAGCCCACTGTTCCTCCAGAAATAGAAATAGTGGGTGAAACTCCCTCAAGTTGAAGTCCTCCTGCGGGAAGCAGCCTAGTTCGCTATGATGAGTGTTGACTGGATGATCAGCTCCGCTGGACATGGACTACATTCACGCGGTGAGACTCCTGGGAATTGAATCCTGATTGGGACATTCATGCGAGCCAGCTCTCGTATGCAATGACTCAAGACAGACTCGAAAGGAACGCGACACCATGGCAAATTCCGTGCATTTCAATTTTCGGCAGCAACTCGATCGCCGGACATTCTTACGCGGAGCTGGGGCGGCACTCGCCCTTCCCTGGTTAAGTGCGATGACCCCCGCCTTTGGTGCACCGACTCCCCCGCCCCGCCGTTTTGTCGCCATGACGCTCAGTCTGGGGTTGCACGGGGATTTCCTCTATCCCAAAACAGCCGGGAAGAACTACGAAAGTTCCCGGTACCTGAAAGCCATCGAAGACCTGCGGGATCAGTTCACTGTCATTTCCGGGACCTCTCATCCCGGTGTGACCGGGGGGCATCGAGCCGAAGCGAGCTTGCTGACAGCGGCTCCCATGAGTAGTGCCGCGCAGTCTCGAAATACCATCTCGCTCGACCAGTACATGGCCAAGCATCTTGGGAATCAGACCCGATACCCTTCGCTTGTTCTGGGGTTGGTTGGAAGTAACAGTCCTTCCTATACCGAAAACGGGTCGATGATCTCTGCGATCACTTCCCCATCGAGGCTCTTTAACCAGCTCTTCGTGAATGACTCGTCCCAGCAACGGGAAAAGCAGATTCAGCGGGCGCGTGAGGGCCAGAGTATCATGGACCTTGTGGCGGACGATGCCCGCTCATTGCAACGGAAACTGGGGCCAGCCGACCGGGACCGGCTGGATGCGTACTTTACGAGCGTGCGTGCGTTAGAACAGCGACTGGTGGAATCCGAAGAGTGGGCACATCGCCCCAAGCCAAAAGTTAATGCCCGCCGCCCTGTCGACGTGGCGAGTACCAGTGATCTGATTGCCCGTCAGCGCCTGATGAGCGAGATGGTGCGGCTGGCACTGGCTACCGATTCCACCCGTGTTGTCACCCTGCATTTCGGCGGATCTGGAGCGGTCGTTCCGATTGAAGGGGTTGATCAGGGGTATCACAACCTGAGCCATCACGGACGCGACGAAGAGAAGCTAGAACAGTTAGCCCTCGTTGAATCGGAAATTATCCGTGCCTGGGGAGACTTCCTCCGCGATCTGCGGAATTCCTCAGATGTGAATGAAAACCTGCTGGAAACAACA
Organism: uncultured Planctomicrobium sp.; assembly: GCA_938015865.1. Taxonomy (GTDB): domain Bacteria; phylum Planctomycetota; class Planctomycetia; order Planctomycetales; family Planctomycetaceae; genus Planctomicrobium. Next base: position 1,426 of record CALLWY010000303.1, on the reverse strand, counting down.
TCTGTCCTGCTGACCAGCAATCTGGGAAATGCCTCCAGCCATGATAACCGGAACATGCCGGTTCTGCTGGCTGGGGGAGGATTCCAGCATGGACAGCATCTGGCATTCGATAGGAAGAACAACTACCCGTTGCCGAATCTGTATGTGTCCCTTCTCCAGCGGATGGGCATCGAGGTGGATCAGTTCTCGACCGGGAAGTCCACCATGAAAGGACTCAATTTCGCCTGAGTGAGTGCGTCCGTGGATGCCTGACGGGCATTTGTGAGGTAGGATGTTGGCAGGGCCGGGGCTGGCTGGAGATGTGCCGTCCCTGTCTTTCAGAAAGACCGTTTTCCCACGACAATTCCGATCAGGTGTCCCTTGAGTAATCATCACGACCATTCACACGGTGACCATTCCCATTCACACCAGCACGGACACCCTGAAAAAGGAAAAGGCCTGAAACAGCATCAGGTGTTCATGTTGATTGGGATCGGACTGATGCTGCTGGCCATGGTGGCTTACGTGCTCACTCTGGATGAAGCGATTCAGCCTCCCGGCGATGGAGTAGGACAGGAAGTTCCAGCCGAAGCTGCGGCGGAATAATGCCTGTTGCCCGTCCAGTCAGCACTTCTGCGACGGCGTGGGGCTGTTCGAACAGTGCCTTACAGGGGGCGTGATGAATGGTGCGTGAAATGGCGTCTCGAAAACGTAGTATCGCGTTCGTCATTGTGCTGCTGTTGGCCGTTGGGGTTGTCTGGTCCTTAGAACCGACAGGAGCCGACGAGCCATCACGGCCATTCGCGCCTGTAGAAACGGCAGAGGGTGAACTCCCGGTTATTCAGGTTCGAAGTATTCTGGATCTGCGCAGCCGGGTCGGAAAGACGCTGACGGTGGAAGGGGACGTGGCCCGGGTCGGGAGTTCCCAGTCAGGCCACCGTTTCATCAATTTTCATGGCAATTCGGAATTCAGCGTCTTCATTTCCTCCGAAGACGTTGCGAAATTTGTTCCAGACCCTCCAGAAAAGGCGTTTGCCGGAAAGACTGTTGCTGTCACAGGGACTGTTGAACGCTTCAACAACAAGTTGCAGATGCGTGTGCATTCCCCGGAAGCGATCCGGATTGTGGAGCGTGTTCGTGGTCCCCCTTCGGATGAAGCCAAACGTCCTGAACCGGTCGAACTCAAACCGTTTGGTCGAGACGGGTGGATCAGCCCCGCAGGGCTTCGGTATGTTGGACGGGACCCGGATGGGAGAACGAGAAAGGAACACATTCTCCGTCATGCCCGTGATTTTCCCGACCGACCGGGGCCTCATGGCGTCTTCGACGGCGGAGAAGAACTGGCTTTCGCATGGATCGACGCGGCTTGGGAAAAGATTCAGAAGCAGAAGATCCCGGCCGATCAGGATGACGGAGTCGCCGGTGATCTCGACGGTGATGTCCTTGG
>CALLWY010000302.1 GCA_938015865.1 uncultured Planctomicrobium sp. | reverse complement strand
CCGCAGCAGTCGCGCACAGAAGCGGTGAAAGGTACTGATCCAGACGCGGTTCCCCGGGACGAGTGCCTCAACCCGGTCCGCCATTTCTCGGGCGGCTTTGTTGGTGAAGGTGATTGCCAGAATATTGCGAGGGGAGACGCCATGTTCCAGAAGATTGGCAATCCTCCGAGTGACCACGCGCGTCTTTCCGGAGCCGGGACCGGCCAGAATCAAAAGGGGGCCGTCCAGTTGGTTCACCGCCTGCGCTTGAGGTGGTGTCAGATCATCCGTGAGGTGAGACATGGAACAGAGGGGCTGAAAAGATTGACAATCAGAATGAAATACAGAGCGTGAACCGTCAGCTCCCTTTGCCGACCTGTTTCTTCTTGTTGTATTCGGCGATCCACGACTCTGGGTCTTCTTCAAAGGCAGCTTTACATCCGGTGCAGCAGACCCAGTAGGACTTCCCTTTGTGAGTCAGCTGGATCGTTCCCAGGCCTCCCGAAATGACGCACTCTTTCTCGCCATAGCCCGCATCACTTTTCGCGAAGGATGTTCCCTGTCGCTGGGTGGCGACGGTGTCGATTCGAAGGAAATTGGCTCCCCGCTTTCGGGCCATCTCCTGCAGGTAACGATTGTTTTCCTGCTGGTTGAACGCAATCTGCCACTGATCTCGTGGTTGTGCGGGGGCAACTTCGGTCAGCTCAAGCTTGTAGCGGACGTGCATCTGCTGATCGTCCCCCTGGAACTCCTGAACAGGTTCCTTCCAGCTCCCTTCCAGTGTCCGGTGATTTCCTTCCGCATCGAGGACCTTCATCTGGAAGCACTCACGTTCCGGTAAATAGGTTAAACGAGCTTCCCGAACATAAGGGCTGTCTTTTGAGGTCATCACCAGCGCCGGATACTTCCGAACGGTCTGGAAATCCCAGACCCACTGCGGTTCATCGGTGGCTTTGAATTGACCGAATTCTCTCTGGGTCGTTCCTCGCCAGGTTCCCAGCAGCACCTGCAGCGGCATCATTGCGTCCATCAGTTTTTGACGGTGCTGTTCCTCCGTCAGCGTGCCCTGCCCTGCCGCAGCAGACATTTCAGATGTGCTCTGGGCAGATCCGAGAGAAATGGTCGGTATCTCCATTGCTTCGGGAGACCCCGCAGAGCTTTCGGGGGTTTTGTAGGAGCTGGAGGAAGCGGCCGTCCCGCCTTGAGTTGGTGACGGCGTCGGCTTCTCCGTTGAGGTCGTTGACCCGCAGCCGGACATCGTGACAGTCCCCAGCGTCAGGATGACTGATCCCAGGAGGGTGAGAACGGTTTCGTTCAGTGCTCGTTGCAAAAGAGCCATCATTTGCATTTTCACTCATCCTCTGGAATCGATCATCGAACTGACGACCTGTTCACATCCTGCGGTGTTTATTTCGCGGGGGCTGCAATTCACAAGGGGGATTGCCCGCCGGAATCAACAAACGAATCTGGTCCGAAACGCATTGTCTGCGTGGATTGACTCTCCCCTGCTCTCTTCAGAATCAGCTGACTCCAAATGAGTATGCCCCACGGAGAGCCGCCATTTCAGTCGCCCCCGACAGGTTCCGGGATGTGATTTGTCGACCGCCTCTCCGAATTATTGGAATCCTGCCCGATCATGAATGCAAGGGGAGGTTGGAATTCCCCGGCGGCTCTGATAATTTGCGGGGCGAAATCGATGTGATCTGTCTGGGATGGTTCCTGATGCCACTCCAGAGATATCAGACCTCCTGTTCCCCCTGTTGGTTCAACCTCGAAAATCGCAATCAGATGACAATTCGAATCGGTATTATTGGTCTTGGCTTCATGGGGATGACTCATTTTGAGGCAGCCCGCAATCTCGAAGGGGCCAAGGTAACCGCGATTTCAACCCGAAGCGAGAAGAAGCTGGCGGGAGACTGGTCGGACATTCAGGGGAATTTTGGCCCACGCGGAAGTGCCCAGACCGATCTGACCGGCATCAAGACCTATCGGGACCATCTCGATCTGCTGAATGATCCTGAGATTGATCTGGTCGATATCTGCCTGCCAACGGACCAGCATGAAAAAGTCGCTCTGGAGGCTCTTCAGGCGGGCAAGCATGTCCTCGTTGAAAAACCGATTGCCATTGAGCTGGAAGCAGCGAAGCGAATGCTCGACGCTGCGGAAAAGGCAGGCAAACTTCTGATGGTTGCCCATGTTCTCCCCTTCATGCCACAGTTTCGCTGGGCATTCGATGCGGTTCGCAGCGGGGAATATGGTAAATTGCTGGGGGCGTCGTTCCGGCGCGTCATTGCCCCGCCCAACTGGTCCAGCGACATTGCTGATTTTCGAAAATTGGGTGGTTGGGGGATCGATCTCCATATTCATGACAACCACTACATCGGGTTGATGTGCGGTGTGCCGAAGAAAGTCTTTTCACGTGGGCTTCTGCGCGAGGGCTTTGTGAATCACGTCTGCACTCAATATCTGTATGACGATCAGGACTTGACGGTCAGCTGCATTAGCGGAGGGATTGCGGCTGGGGAACTGAAGTTCGCCAACAGCTTTGAACTGCTGCTGGAAAAGGCGACCATTCAGTTTGATGCCGGGACCTATGGCAACGACTGGGTGGTGAATCGACCATTGACGCTGATTCCCAATTCAGGCGAGATCCAGACTCCTGATCCGGGGGGACGGACGGAATGGTGCGGCGCCTTCACTGAGGAAATTCAGGCAGCGGTCAACGGAGTCCGTGAAGGGAAAGCCCCGGAAGCCCTCTCCGGCAAGCTGGCCTGCGATGCCCTGAAAATCTGCTACGCCGAAGCGGAAAGTATTCGGACCATCGCTCCGGCAGCAGTCTGATTGATCCATTGGCACAGGCGTCTGACGTTCTCCTGCGGGATGACACTTGATGAAGCGTACGATCCCTCTGCTGATCACCGCTATTGGAGGCCTGACACTCGTTGTGGCTGTCTTCATCCCTGCGTTTCAGCAGGCGGGAGAGGAAGCGGCCATCTGGTTCGACATTCTGGCATCCATCGCGTTCGTGCTGGGAGGGGCGAATCTCGCCCGGCTGCAACTGCAAAAGATCAGTGACCGGCAGGCAGGATGGGGATATGCAGCGATTACACTCGCCTCTTTTGTTGTGACGCTGGTGCTTGGGCTATGGAAAGTAGGCTGTCCTCCGGAAGCTGCGAGTGAGGCGTACGGGACAAGTGCGGTGATGCTTCCGATGTCGTCGCTTCCGACGTACAGCACGCCGCTGGTGAGTCCGGCTCATCGGATGGATGGGGAGCTGGTTCCGAAATCGGTCCGTCAGCAATTGTCGATCGAGCAGACCCCTTCCGGAGAGGAGCTGAGATTCACTGGATGGATGTCCCGAGGCCAGTTTGAGGACCTTCTGAATTATCAGGACACGCTGGAATGGAAGTGTCAGATTGAACGACTCTTCGAACAGGCAACACTCCCTGCCCCACTGAAGGGACGGGTCACCTACAACGCTGGCCACGAACAGCTGAGCTTTGCAGGGGTGATGTCCGAGACCGAAGAACAGGCACTCCGACAATTATTAAAGCCGGGGCCGGAAACGGATCGTGCTATTGATCAATTGGCTGCTGCCAGTCGCCGACGGACGGAAATTCCTGTGACCGAGGTCCCGGAACGCTTCTCGATTCCAGAGCAGGCACGGGAGACCATTCAGTTGAGCAACGGGACGCTCAGTATTCAGGGACCCATGTCTGTGCCCACCCGCGAACTACTGGCGAGTCGATGGCCCGATTTTCCGCGGGTATCTCCACAGTTAGCGAACGAGCAGACGGAGCTTCTGGAAGAGATCGAACGGCTGGGACCGTCGCTCAATGAGCGGCAACGAACCGTCTTCGAGAACTTTTTTGAATCGATCTGGTCCCCTGATGCCATTGTCCTGGCTCTGAACACCGCAGGGATTTCCTCGCCGGTCGAGAAGAGTTTCTGTCAGTTGTTGGAAGAGATTCAGAGTGGAACAGAAGATCCGGAACGGACAACTCCACCGCCACCGCCCGTTGAGCTGAATGCGCAGCAGATCGACATCATTCAGCAAAGTCCGCTTCGCGATCGGGCATCGCTGGATCAACTGGTGGTCCGGTTGCGTGACGCGGGGACATTAACGGAGGCTCAGGAAGCGGCCCTGCGGGGATTTTTTGATAACCTCCCGACCATTGCTGAATATCGGAAGGAACTTTGCTTTCGACTTCTCGGGGCAGGTTCGCTCAGCCGGGAACAAATGGACTTCCTGCTAAATGATTACCGGAAGGAATTTCATTGGAAACAGCAGGTTGGTCAGTTGTTTACCAAGGCTCATGTCATCAAGTTCCCGTGGTCAGGACACTATTCAGCGCAGGGAAGTCCGTTCTGGTGGCTTTATGAATACGTCCTTCAACCCCTGATGACGACGACGTTTGCCCTGCTGGGCTTTTACGTTGCGTCCGCAGCCTTCCGGGCCTTTCGGGCAAAGAACCTTGAAGCGACCCTCCTTCTGGGGACCGCGTTTATCGTCCTGCTGGGGCGAACTTCTGCCGGTCCTGCACTGACCGGATGGATCCCTGAGAACCTGAAAGCGTTCCGGCTGGATCAGATGACCATCTATATCATGTCGATCTTCGGGACGGCGGGAAACCGGGCGATCATGATCGGGATTGCCCTGGGGACGATCGCGACCAGCCTGAAAGTCCTGCTGGGGATTGACCGCTCCTATCTCGGCCGCGGGGACGACTGAGCCGCTGTTGTGTTCGGTCTGCAGAATCCGGGCGCACGTTTTTCGCGCTGATCCGCCCTGCTCTTCGAAAGAAGACTCTCCGGGGCTGTCCTCCAAAATCGAAGCATCTGTAATGGGTGCGAAATATTTCTGATGCCGTATGCCTTGTTTTGCAGCAGTATCTTCAGTGTTGCTGTCAATCGATTAAGCAGCTGAAAACTGGATCCGCCAAGGCATTCTCCCCAATTACTGAGACTCTCCTTGGGCGGCGAAACGGACAAATTTTCAAAAATATTTGTCGAGTTTGATCGGATACGCTCGTAACGAAGGTAACTGTTGATGCGTACTCGGGGCCCTGCCCCCGGATGTCATCGGCGTCGACATTCCTTTCATGGTTTGCCCCGTTCAGGGGTGCTCGCTGAAACGGGTGAAGTCCTTGTGACCATTCGCTCCGTGGACGCGGTTCCAGAATCCTGTCTCGTTTTCGTTTCTTCTTCGTTAGGGGAGCTGTCGATGAATTTGCCTCGCCGCAGGAAGCCTGTTCGGGGGTTCACTCTGATTGAACTGTTGGTTGTGATTGCCATCATCGCGGTACTGATCGCGTTGCTCCTTCCAGCAGTCCAGCAGGCCCGTGAAGCGGCCCGTCGGTCACAATGCAGAAATCACCTCAAGCAGCTTGGTCTCGCGTATCACAATTACCACGATACGCATGGGCGTCTTCCGCCCAGCTGCGTGGCAAAGACGAATGGGACAAACCAAAACCAGGTTCGATCCTGGGGCTACCAGGCCATGTTGTTTCCCTATCTCGAGCTGACCGCACTCTACAACGCGATCGGAGTCGGAAACGCGCCACTCGTTCCTAATGAAAGTCTGAGCAACACCGCCGACTACACCACTGCGACTGCTGGATCGGTTGAAGAGTTGTTCACAACCTACATCCCTGTTCTTCAGTGCCCCTCTGCTCCGGGTGGTCGGGTGAATCCGTATATGACCAAACTGGGGACAATGATGTATGCAGCGAACAGCGAAATTGCCATTGAGCCTACAAATTCTCCCGCAGGGAACGGAGCCCGTTGTTACACCTTCAGCGATATTCGGGACGGGACGTCAAATACGATCCTCATGGGGGAGAAGGTGCTGATGGAGTCCCCTTTTGTTGCCATCGGAACCAATTGGATTTCTGCATATCCCTGTGGAAATGGACGTTCCCACATTATCGCTCCCCAGAGTCGCATGAATGTCCCATTTTCCGGGACGTTAGATACGGCGACGAATTGCTTTCAGGGAGGGGGATTCGGCCGGGTGACAACCGCCAGTCCTCATACAGGAGGTGCCCACCTTCTAATGTGTGACGGTGCAGTCAAATTTGTCAGCGAGAATGTTGAAGCAAATCCGAATCCGGAAGCTTCTGCAGGAAATTATGTCTGGCAGAATCTGTTTAATATTAATGACAAAAATCCGATCGGGGAGTTTTAGCGGTCTGTTAATTGCTGCTCAGACGGTTTCCTGCTGACAATCGCATAAGGAGAGACGGCTTGGTCATGTCGCTACGAAGTTGCATTGTTTGCTGCACGATTGTCCTGTTCCTCATAGCCGGGTGTGGAGATGGACGGCCAAAACGGGTGAATGTGGTTGGAAAGGTCACCCTTGATGGAAAACCTCTTGAAGGAGCGATGGTCGCACTGCAACCGATCCCTGATGCCTCGTTAAAGGGGTTTGCGCGACCGGCCAATGCAACGACAAATGCAGCCGGAGAATTTGTTCCGGGAACCTACGGGGAAGGAGATGGGCTTCCTCCTGGAAAGTACCGCGTTGCCATTATCAAACGCGAAGTCGTTGGAAAGCTACCCGACAATTACAACCCGGATCGACCTGAGCAATTTAATGTGACCTATAAATGGATCACTCCCAGAGCCGTTGCCGTTGCGGAGCGGTCTGGTCTCGAGGTCGAAGTGACGAAATCTGGAATCAATCCAGCAGTGATTGATCTCAAATCGGTTCGACCAGAAGAAATCGAAGTGACTGGGCCGCAGGCACGAGCAAATGAACCGTAATTTTGTTCTGTCAAATTGGGGGCTCTTCCCCGATCAGGAATTCGTTGTTGATTCCCTTTCTGTTTTTCCTGTCTTCAGGAGGCTCTCGCATGTCCCGTCGTCGAGGATTTACTCTCATTGAGTTGCTTGTCGTGATTGCCATTATTGCAGTGTTGATTGCACTGCTTTTGCCTGCCGTTCAGCAGGCACGCGAAGCGGCTCGTCGTACGCAATGCAAGAATGTTCTTAAGCAATGGGGGCTGGCGCTTCATAATTATCATGATACCGTCACGCGATTTCCTTATGGATCAATGGGGCTTGCTCATACGGCAGATGCTCCAAAGAACAATTTAAGCTTCCATGTGTTGCTGCTTCCCTACATTGATCAGACCGCGCTGTACAATCGGTTTGTTTTTACGGAGAACTATGACAGCGCTACTAATAAACCTCTGAATCAACAGTTTACCCCATTGCACTTTTGTCCGAGTTCTCGCCTGGATGACCGTAACTCAAACGTGTCGACTCATGTGACGATTCATTATTACGGCGTTTCTGGAGCAAAGGGGGATCTACCGGCTCCATTGACGGGAACGTATCGAGGGGAGTATCCCGCTTCTGCGACGGCAACATTCGGCGGGATTGCGACTAATGGGATGTTGACCAGGAATATCGCCAAGAGGGTTGCTGATTGTACTGATGGCTTGAGCAACACGTTGATTATGGGGGAGATTTCTTCTGAGAAAGACCCGGCGTTGTCTTCGAGTTGGCGCCCATGGATTCAGGGAGCGAATAACGATACGGTTAATGCGGCGACTTATTCTCACAAGAACGTTGCCAAGCAGATCAGCAAGTATTCCGGATACAGCGGGTCAACAACCACCATTGATCATTTCAATAACGTCTCCTTTTGCAGTCCGCATACCGGCGGCACCCATTTTCTCCTGGGGGATGGGTCTGTTCGATTTCTCTCTGAGAATATTGACTTTGCAACCTATCTGGCGGCTGCGAGCGCCTCGGATGGAGAGCAATTCCAGATCCCCTGAGAGAGTTTGAAAATCACATTTTTGACGCTGGCTGTTTTCGTCTGGACAGTTCGTCTCGTGGGGGTCCGCCTCAACTTTGTTGCGGTATCAAAAGGATCGGGGATGTCATGATCTCCTCAGAACAGATCGAGCCCAGTTCTTTCAGAGCATGAGGAAGCGCTCTTGAACATGATGGGTTCTCACATGGGCACCGTTTGAGTGATTCTCTGACAGCGAGTCTGGGTAGTGCCTGTGCAGCTTATCGGACTTGCTGAAGGGAAGAGTCATGTGAACGGGTTTGTGGTGAGATTGTGGTGCGCGTTCCCATTAATTGGAATGCCGCGACCGGTCTGCAATACGTGAGCCTTAAACAGATTCAGGATGTCGTGATGAGACGAGAACGGAGAGGATTTGTTCTGTTCCTGTTGTTGAACAGCCTGGTTTTGGGCTGCGGTCAATCCGGGGTGAGTCAGGCTCCAATTTCGGGAGATGTGACCTTTGCCGGGCAGCCCATTGTCTTCGGGACGATTCAGATCATTCCTGACAAATCGAAGGGGCATACGGGTCCAGCAGCGAACCTTGATATCGTCAACGGACATTTTGAAGGTCGAGGCAGTGGGAAAGGGATTGTTGCCGGCCCGCATGTGCTGCTGGTGACAGCCTACGGCGAGGTTCCACCTGACCCACCGGCAGATGAATCCGCGAACGTGGTCATTCCCCCAGGTCCGGAGCCGTTGTTCGTCAAATACAAAATTGAGGCCGATCTGAAAGGAGGAGTCCAGAGATTTGAGATTCCTGAATCGGCCCGCGGGTTTGGGCTCACCAGACGATAGCAGGTATTGTTGCCCCATGCTCGTTTGCAGTTTCCGGTTGATTTCCCGGATCGTCGCCATCTGCTGTGGTCGCTGTGATGAAGAGTCAGATCGAACATTCTGATCTGCCACGAGCGTCGTTTTCAAATCGATCGTGTCCGAGCTTGTGGTTGCTTCATCGTAAACGAAGTGTCACATTACTTGCCCTCTTCATTGCTGGGATTATCAGCACAAGCTGCTCGGAATGAATAGAAAATAGACATTTCGAATGTCGTGCAAAGCCCCGCGCATTCGTAGAGATCAACAGGACAGGAGGGGCGAGCGATGCTTTCCAACAAAGAGATCACAGCCACTTTACTGAGTCACCGTCTGGCGGTGACTGCGTTTCTGGCGACGATCACCCGGAATTATCACCTCGCAGAAGATGTTTTTCAGGATGTCTGCGTGAAGGCCATTTCGCGAGAAGAAAAGTTCGAATCGACCGAACATCTGTTAAACTGGGTTCACACCGTCGGTCGAAATCGAGCGATTGATCTGTTGCGTGCACGTGATGGGAAGTATGCAGGGCTGAGTGAGGAGGTCCTTCAGGCTCTGGCTGTGTCCTGGTTTACACATCACAACGAAAAGTCCCGACCGCTTCATGAATCCCTTCAGTATTGCATGCAGCATCTGACAGTGAGAAACCGTGAGCTATTGAGGCTTCGCTATTTCGAGGGGCGTTCCGGGCAGGAGATTGCCCGCCATTTGAATCGCAAGCTGGAGACGATTTATCAGGCGCTGACACGGGTTCATCGGACGTTGGCCGACTGTGTCCGGCGACGCACAGATCTTGTCGAAGGTGATACATGAACGGGTCTCAGAATTCCGACTCACCGCGACGTGATTCGGCGGAGAATCAGAAACTGCTGGAGTGGATCCTGAAGTTTCAGGATGGAACTCTCTCATCTGAAGAGACTGCAGTGCTCGAGCGTCAGCTACTGAGTGAGGAGGAAGCTCGGCAGCACTTTATTGAAATTCAGATGCAGTCATTTGCAATAAACGGGATCTTTCGCCGGGAAGCCTACGAGCAGAACCAGAGTGGAGTATCCTTTCCTGGGTGGTCACGTCGTCAGAACAGGTGGTTCGTTTCTGGGGTTTTGACCGCCGCAGTGCTGAGCCTTTGTCTGGCGGTCATTGCATGGGTTCGGCCCTTGAATCGGGACGGCGGTCCCCCTGCTCTGGTTGCCAATCCAGATCAGGAAAATAACGGCAATTCCTCCGTCGCTGTCGAGTCCAGCAAACCTGAGATTAACGTCCGGGTTGTTGGGCTCTCTCGCGCCCAGTTTTTTGGTGAATACAATCCTCCCCTTCACTCTTTGTTAAATGCAAAGCGGGATTACATCCTGACCGAAGGACTCGTCGAGCTTGCTTTCCCAACCGGGGCATCGGTCATTGTCGAAGCCCCGGCGGTCTTCAGGATTCTTGATAACGAGTGTCTTACACTGGATACCGGACGATGCTCGGTTCATGCCCCGGAAGGAGCAGAAGGGTTTCGCGTTGAGACCCCGACCACGCAGGTTGTGGATCGTGGGACTCGATTTCTGGTGACGGCGACTGAAGGAATGGAGACTGAGGTCCAGGTGGTGGAAGGGGCTGCTGATGTGTTCTGGAAATCAGAAGGGCCGCACTCCCCCTCAGGGAATGAAATTGCGCCATCGGTGGCCATTTCAGAAACACCTTCAGAGGTATCTCCCAAGGATGCTTCAGTGAATTCCGCGGATGTTGCTCCCCCTGCTGAGCAGAATTCACATCAAGTCCGCCTGGAGAAGACAGATGCGCAGCGATTTTCTGGGACGGAATCTGTATCGATGGCTCCGGTCCGTTTTACACCTCAGGCGTATCGGGCGAGTCTTCCGGATCGGATCATGAGTTATGAAGCCACACGTGATGAAAGAGGGTGTGCCCAGGATCTTGTCAGTGTGACTGTGGTTCGTGACGGCGCTGCACGAACTTATTCTGCAGAAGAACTGATCCTTGCTGATTTGATCTGGTTCAAATCGTATGACGCTGTGAACAAGTCTGGACACCTTTCCGGGGAGGCTCATCTTCCGGAGATTCGAGGATCATGGCTATCTGATCTTTCATTAACTTCTGGAGTCATCAATCCTGGGGGACAGAAGTTTCCGTTGAATTCCGATCCGGTGATGAATGATGTGGAAGATCCGCTGAATCCCAATACACCTGGATTTGCGATCCGATTTCGGGAGCCGGTGATCAATGGGCCGGGACCGGACATCGTGTTTTTCGAACTCCAGACGTTATCGAATCCTCCGGAAGGGGATCCCTTCCATGTCAGTCCGGTTCGATTTCGCCCCGGATTGCGGTCGACAACAATTCAAACCTACGACCTGACCCTGTTCTCTTCGGAGACACTGCCCCTGTCGACGTTTTATCTATACCAGTTTGACAGGCCGATCCAGTCCCTTCGTGATCTGGAAGAAATGTCCTGTACCCGGACTTATATGCGTATTGGGTTCCGTGCCCTCGCTGTGGGAATCGATCTGTCGGCATTGGGATATGCAGAGAACGAAGCGGTTGAAGAACTCTTCTTTCAGGATGCAGATGACGATCCGGCGGGATGCATCGTGGACCCCGTATTCATTGCAGGACTCCCTGCGGAACGATCGGAGCACGATGTAGATGTATTGGAACATTTGCGGAAATGATCGCCTCCCGTTGAGGCGTTCCGTCAGGTCTTCCTGATTCAGAATTGTAGAAAAGGTCGAATTTTCGATGACGATGGGACGTATTACATTCTGCTTCTGCGCATGTCTGACTCTGGTCATGAAGTGGGCAAGTGCAGTCCAGGCTGCGGACCCGGTTCCTGTCGCACAGTGGAACTTTGGTGAAGAAGAACAGACCCCGCTTCATCCTCGCGGGGGTGTTCATCGTGATATCCCCGGCCCCCGTTCGCCGGAATACCCCGATTTCGATCCCGGAAATACCGCTGTTCGGCTGGATGGAAACGGTGCATATCTCTATTTCGAAGACCCGGGGATCGAAAGCAGCTTCGACTTCACCAATGGAGATCAGATTACGTTAGAGGCATGGGTTCAGCTCGATGACATTCGTGCGGGAGAGAACGTCTATATCATCGGCAAAGGTCGGACCGGCTCACGGAAATTTGCCCAGGACAATCAGAACTGGGCCCTCCGTGTCCGCGAGCAGAACGGCAGTGCCTGTGTCAGTTTCCTCTTTGCAACGCCTCCTTCCGATTCCGGCAGTCATTGGCACCGATGGACGACGACATCCGGATTTCGCCCCGGCCCGGCATGGCATCACATTGCAGTGAGTTACACGTTCGGAGAGCCGAAAAGTATTCGTGCGTGGATCGATGGCAAGCCGCAAAAAGGGAAGTGGGACATGGGGGGACCAACCAAAGAGCCTCCCGTTGTCGATGATGATGCCATCTGGATCGGCTCGTCGATGGGAGGAAGTCCCTCCGCAAGTTTTCGAGGTTCGCTTGATTCGATCGCCATCTACCGGGAGCAACTGGGCGATTCCATCATGACCAAAAGGTTCCGGAGGGTGGGAGAAGAGCCCACGATTGAACCCGCTCCGGAAGTCGCTCCAAATATGGGTGACCTGCCGAAGGATGAAGTCCTGATCACGTTTCACGAAGGGATGCCTTCGCACGACCGGTGGCTGAACACCAATGAGCAGCTCCCTGCTGAAACGCTTCGGTGGACGACGGATTCACTCCTGATGGATCGGCTTCCCCAGCGTTTTGATGCCTGGGGGATTCGTGATGCATGGACTGCTCCGGTCCTGGTCCGCTTCGCCACAGAGGTTCAGCTTACTCCCGGGAAGCATCGGTTTCTGATGCGAACCCGCGGACTGAGCCGCCTGTGGGTGAATGAAGAATTGATTGCCCGAGGCAAAGCTGTTCGAGGTTCTCCCAGCGGCGAGGAACCAGTCACCCCTGTTGCTGCTCCGCCATTGCCGGGGATGAGAATTGTTGAACATCGCCAGAATGAAGTTTTTGGAGAAGCCACGATCGGGCAGGATGGTCGCTGTCGGATCATCCTCGAAACTCTTGTTGGAGGAGCCCGGTTTCGTCCTGATCCCGGCGAAATGTGTGTCGCTGTCGAATCGGACGATCAGACCTGCTTTTTCGTTATCACACCCGGTGCAATGACATCGGTTCCCTTGACCGATGATGCCTTCACTGCGGCATTGAAGCGGCAGTTAAACCAACTGACCCGGTTCGATGACGAGCGCCGGAGACTTGCCGCAGCAAGTCAGGATGAGTTCTGGAAAAAACGTCACGATGTGGCCCGGCAATGGGCGAAGGAACATCCTGCACCTCAGCCGCCAGAAAAAACAGTGGCAACACATCCTGTGGATGCATTTCTTCAGGCGAAAATTCAGAGGGCTTTGGCAGCGTCAAACCAGACCCCCTTGGAAGAGGCGCGTCAGTTCCATCAGGAGATTCTTCCAATCCTTCGGGATAACTGCTTCCGTTGTCATGGGGACAAGCAGAATGGTGGTCTCGTTCTGAATTCGCTTGAGGGGGCCAGACGCGGGGGAGTTTCGGGACTTCCTGCTGTCACCCCAGGTGATCTGCACAAAAGCGAGCTGATTTCTCGCATTCGCTCTGAAGACCCTGATGAGCGGATGCCTCCCGGATCAAAGGGACTCAGCGAGGAGCAGATTGCCCTTTTGGAAGACTGGGTGAAGAAAGGGGCCAACTGGCCTGCCCCACCAGTGACTGAAGAGGATGTCCGTCCGACACACGTCCTGAAAGACGAAGCATTTCTCCGTCGGCTGGCTCTGGACACGATCGGTGTCGTCCCAAGCGAAGACGATCTGCGAGCCTTCCTGATCGATCCCTCTCCGGACAAGCGACGCCGTGCTATCGACCGGTATCTGGATGATCCCCGTTGGGCAGATCACTGGATGGGATATTGGCAGGATGTGCTCGCTGAGAATCCGACCCTGATCAATACAAGCCTGAACACAACGGGGCCGTTCCGCTGGTATCTGTATGATTCTCTGAAGGACAATAAGCCGTTCGATCGACTGGTCACAGAGCTGATCCTTCTTCGAGGGAATGCCCACGAAGGGGGAAGTGCGGGATTTGGGATCGCCGGGAACAATGATGCTCCGTATGCTGCCAAGGGGCAGATTGTTGCAGGGGCCTTTCTCGGAATCGAGTTGCAATGCGCCCGCTGTCATGATTCTCCTTATCACAGCACATTGCAGAAAGACCTGTATGCACTGGCTGCGATGTTCGAACGAAAGAACGTGACCGTTCCGAAGTCGAGTCGTGTCCCAGCAGCATTCTTTGAAGCCAAGGCCAGAGAATCGCTGATTAAAGCGACCTTGAAGCCGAATGAAGCGGTGCCACCGGTCTGGCCGTTTGCAGAGGCGACCGGGTGTGTTGATGATGAGTTCATCTCTTCATTGATGATGAACCCAAAGGATACGCGGGAGCGATTGGCAACTCTCATCACATCCCCGTCAAATCAGCGATTCGCCGAAGTGATGGTCAACCGGATCTGGAGGCGGTTCATTGGTTCTGGCATCGTTGAACCCCCTTCGGACTGGGAAGGACGCCGGCCGAGCCACCCCGAATTGTTGAAGTGGCTGGCTCAGGAATTCATCTCCCACGGCTATGATGTCAAGCACGTCTCCCGATTGATCCTGACCTCTGATCTGTATCAGCGCGAAGGATTCGGGTGCCAGCAGAGTACTGATCCTGAGTTGCGGTTTTTTGCCTCTCCTGACCGTCGCCGAATGACGGCCGAGCAGATTGTAGATTCGCTGTGCGAGGCCTCAGGGCAACTGTTTGCATCAGAAGAATTGACCTTCGATCCCGATGCACGTCGTCCGGCGAGTAACCGTCTGACTCTCGGGGTTCCGACGAGGGCCTGGATGTTTGCCAACCTTGCGAATGAACGGGATCGTCCCAGCCTCAACCTGCCCCGAGCCAGAACCATTACTGATGTAATGGAAGCATTTGGCTGGAGTGGGGCGCGTCAGAATCCGCGAACGGACCGTGAGACAGCGCCTAATGTGTTGCAACCTGGGGTCATGGAGAACAGCATCGCATCTGTTCTACTCACCAGAGCGACCCCGGAGAGTGGACTCGCAGAACTTGCAATGGAGGCGACTTCTCCAGAAGAACTGGTCGATTCCCTCTTCCTTCGTTACCTGAGTCGACTCCCCACTGAGGAGGAACGCGATCCTCTGGCGAGGGCGTTGGCGGAGAATTTTCAACGGCGAATTCTCCCTGCCGATCAGGTCAAGCCGATCACACCGCCGGAGCCATTACCGGTTGTGACCTGGTCCAATCACCTGCGTCAGGAATCGAACAGTATTGCGATTGAACAGGAAGCCCGTGCTCGTGCCGGAGTCCCGGGGGATCCGCGGTTATTGCCTAGCTGGCGAGAAACCTATGAAGACGTGGTCTGGAGTCTGGTGAACTTGAGTGAGTTCATCTGGGTTCCTTAGGCTCTGGCCTGGAATCGGGATGGGAGTGAAACAGGAGTCGAACCGGCAGAAGAGGAATAGTGTATTCGGCCCCCAAAGAAAGCCTGAGTGGCTGAGGTCAGGAATACGACGAACGATCTGCAGGTTCTGTTTTCCCTGTCTGCGGGTTACTCCCGCTGGCAGACTAGGTATCGAAAATGAATGAGGGACCAAGGCCATGAATCGACGAGAATTTCTGGCAGCTTCGACAGCCGCTTCGGCCAGCCTGGTGGGGACTTCCCTTTCCAGAGGGAGTCCATCTACCCCTGCTCCCGGTCAGGGATTGCTGAAAGGAAATGCGGAACACGTCATTTCCATCTGGCTCGGAGGAGGAATGGGGCAGATTGATACGTTCGATCCCAAGCGCCTGGGGGATAACAAGAAGAAGGTCGCAGGAGCCCTTTACCCCGCCATCGATACCGCAGTTCCCGGTGTGCAGGTATGTGAGCATCTCCATCAACTGGCACCCTTGATGGATCGCGTGACGGCGGTGCGAACGGTTTATCACAATGTGATCGATGAACACGCTGCTGCCACTAACTTCATGCACACGGGAAGACCGGTGAGTGGGACCGTGGTCTATCCCTCTCTGGGTTCAGTTGTCGCGCATGAACGGGGAAGTGCGGGAGACGATGCCCCTGCCTATGTATTGATTGGCTATCCAAATGTGACCCGAGGTCCCGGATTCCTCGGGGCGCGTTACAACTACTTGTATCTGACTGATACCGCGCAGGGGCCCGCCGGGCTGTCCCGACCGGAGAGCATCTCTCCGGAGCGTCAGGACCGCAGAAATCGCTTTCTGGCTGGGTTGCGTCAACTGCGGAGTCATGTCAATGACCAGATGTTGAGCGATTATGAAGAGTCGATTGACCAAAGCATCCGCTTGAGCGGCCCGGAATTTAACCGCAGCTTCAAGCTGGATGAGGAGCCGGCAGACCTTCGGAATCGATATGGAGAGGAGTTCGGGCAGCGATGTCTGCTAGCGCGCCGGCTGATTGAACGTGGGGTTCGGTTTATCGAAGTCTCACACAACCTCAACTTTCTGAATGGGGCTGGTTGGGATGTCCACAATGAAGGAATCAATCAGCAGCACGCGCTGATTCAGGAACTGGATACGGCCATGAGTGCCCTGATTCTCGACCTCGAGAAGCGGAAGATGCTCGACAAGACCCTGATTGTTATTACCACCGAATTTGGACGTCCGCCCGAATTTGATGGAGGCGGAGGACGTGGACATCAGGGGAGCGCCTTTACCTGTGTTCTGGCAGGGGGAGGACTCAAGCATTGCGGTGCGTATGGGCAGACCGACGATCTCAGCAAGAAAATTGTCGAGAACCCGGTCAGCGTTGCGGACTTTTTCGCGACAATCCATGCTGCCCTCGGAATCGACTACACGAAGTATCTCTACGATGGCGATCGTCCTGTTCCGGTGACTGACATGGGACAGCCGATTGCCGCCCTGTTTTCCTGATTGGGCGGACAAGCGTTTGTTCCTCTTCTCGAGGAAAGATGATGCGGCGGGAGTTCTGGAAGAAAACTACGGTCATCGAGCGCGGTTCTTCCCCGCCCCTGCCCGCCATTTGAGGTAGTGTCCCAGCACTTCATCAAATCGCTGCGTGGTCACCGCTGAGACGAGATCGCATCCGGTGGCCACGCAGAGTGCTTTAAGCTGTTGCTGAAACTCCTGAAACTGTTCCAGGTAGACTTTCCGGACCCGGTGAGGATCGACGAGCATTCGGTGACTCCCCCGCTCCAGACTTCGGAACTGGGTCGGTTTTTCGAAGGGAAATTCAATCTCTTCCGGGGCGAGAACCTGAACCAGAACCACTTCATGCTGGCTGCGGCGGAACTGTTGCAGGGTGAACTGCAGGTCTTTGGGGTCATCAAAGAAATCGCTGACCAGAACAACGACCGACCGGCGCTTAAGGGTTGGTAACAGGTTCTGGAGTATTCCTGCGAGGGCTGTTTCGTTTCCCGGAGCGACGGAACGAAGTGCCGCTGTGACCATCTGGAAGACTTTGGGATTGGTCGATGGTTCAATTCGTTCCCGCACCTGAGTATCAAAGGTGACCATTCCGACGGCATCCCGCTGGGCGTGCAACAGGTACGCGAGCGAGCCTGCGAGAAGTCGGGCGTAATCCAGCTTCGAAAGTGTGCTGGCGGAGTACCCCATGCTGCCCGAGGTGTCGACCAGCAAATAGGCCCGGAGGTTGGTTTCTTCCTCAAACTCTTTGACGTAGTACCTTCCGGTTTTGCCGACAGCCCGCCAATCGATGTGGCGAATCTCATCCCCCGGCGAGTACTGGCGATGTTCGACGAACTCCACGCTGGACCCTTTGAACGGGCTTTTGTGCTGCCCCATCATGAATCCTTCAACGATCAGCCGGGAGACCACTTCAAGGTGGCCATAGCGGGCCAGTGCGGTCGGATCGTTAAGGGGAGGAGACGACATCAATCCGGTGCGGGGGGAGACAGTGGGGACGAGGAGAATCCTGCGCTCTGCCGGGAAATCTCAGGAGGAAACGTCGGGAGTTTGTGAATTCCCTCTCCCCCGGTTCGACAACGCAGCGGCATTCCAGTTTAATGAATCAGCCGTGAAAATGCCTTTCTGGACAGCCGTGATCAGGTGAGTCCCGTCCAGATGAACTTTCATGTTGCTCTCCTCTCTCCTTCTCCACGTACCCAACCGGATGTTCCGAATGCCATGAGATCGCTGACGTTTTCTCGACGGGTTCTCATTGGTTTGATCGGCGTTGCCCTCGTCGTGGGGCTGACCTCGCCGCTGTTGTTCCGGGGTTGGAGTGTCGCGGGAATTGCGATTGCTGTGGATCTCGTCGCGATTTACGGGGCCTTCAGTTTCATCTCTTCTTTCTTGACGGAGCAGCATCAGACACTTCTGCATTCCATCAACGATCAGATTGCGGTCCTGAGCGCCGGGAAACCCGGGCGACCCGTCCAGAGTCCCCAGAAGTCGGATTCTTTTGGGGAACTGGTCACCGCTCTTGATGAACTGGCCCGGGTGACTGCGGGAGAAGTGACCGGGTTTCGAAAACAGGTTCAGAAGCTCGAGAGGAGCCAGACCCTTTTTCAGTCAATTCTGGAAAATATGGTCGAGGGGATTCTCGTTCTCGACGGAGAACGTCGGGTGCTCTACTTCAACGATGCTGCCCGTCAGGTGCTGGGGTGTACGGATCGCAGCGTCGAAGGGCGTCCAGTCTGGGAAGTCTTGCGAGCGACCGATCTCATGGATGTTCTGGAGGTCGTTTATGACTCCGGGAACGAATTTCGGAAGGAGATCGAATTCAAACGCAGCCGGCACATCGTGGAAGTGACGGCGGTTCAGTTCCCGTTGCATCCTGCTCCGGGAGTTCTGATCGTCCTCCATGATGTCACGGAGTTAAGAAGTCTGGAGCGGATGCGCCGCGAGTTCGTGTCCAACGTGTCGCACGAACTCAAGACCCCGTTAACCTCCATTCAGGCATACGCGGACACACTTCTGGATGGTGGGCTCAAGGACGAGGAGAATAACCGGGTCTTTGTCGAACGGATTCTGGAGCAGTCGAACCGGCTTCAGACTCTGATTCGGGATATGCTTCGCCTCGCCCGGATTGAATCGCAATCCGAAGCATTTCTGATGCGCCCGGTGTCATTAGTAAAGACGCTCGAATCGTGTGTCGATGCACGCGTGGCAGTCGCCCGATCCCGCAATGTGGAGCTGGTTCTTCATTCTGGGGGGCCGTCCGTTGAAGTGCAGGCCGATCCGAGTGGACTCCAGACGATCTTTGACAATCTCATCAGCAACTCAATTAACTACTCCCACGATGGGGGACGGGTCGATGTCTCCTGGAGCGTGAAGGATGGCGAAGTGATCGTCAGCGTTCAGGACAACGGGATCGGGATTGCTTCTGAACATCAGGAGCGGGTTTTCGAGCGGTTTTACCGCGTGGACAAGGCCCGGTCCCGCGGGGCTGGGGGAACCGGATTGGGGTTGGCGATCGTCAAACACCTGGTGACAGTTTTCGGCGGACGGGTTGAGCTGGAAAGCGAAGCAGGCCAAGGGAGCACCTTTCGGATCGTCCTTCCTGTTCTGGAATCATCGACACAATCGTTACCAGCTGTCGACGGACCGGATGTTGTCGCATGACATCTCGTGTTGCTTTTTGACAACATTCCGGCATGACCTAGCGTTGTGGAGTATCTGGCAGACGTTGCAGGTTCCGACCGGTCCTTCGTAGCGATCGGTCGGGGAAAAGGGAGTGTATCCTGCTCGCCTCATTCCCCATGCTGGAGTCCGTTGTTGTGTTGGCTGACGTTGTGACGTCCTCTGTACGTGCAGAGTGGCGAAGACCACTCCTTAACCTGCCCCGCAATCGATATCCGTCGATTCGCTGGGATGTTGCGGGGCTGATTTTCATTGTATTGGGATTCGGTCTCCCGGCGGTGAACTCGAAGATCATTCCCATCGTGTCGGTCGGTGGGGCTGTAACGTTTCTTCTACTGCAGTTGGTGAACCCTCTTCTGGTTCACCAACTACTCCGTCAGCTGACAGGGAACGGATGGCTTGCTGCAATGGTCGCAGCGATGTTTGCTGTTCACCCCGTTCAGTTTCATCAACTGAATCTGTTCGACGTCGGTTTTCTTTCCGCGCCTCTGCTCCCCTCAACTTTCCTTTTGGCCGCTGCCGCGTGCTGGCTCAAGCGGGACCGGACATCTCGTGATGAACGATGGGGAACGGTTTGGCTGCTGGCGGGACTGGCAGTTCACGCGCCAGTTGTGATTCTTCTTCCGTTGGTCATTGTTTTCGATGTCCTGGTCGTCAGGCGGAATTTCATGGAGAGTGTATTCCGGCAACTGGTTCCGGTCTTTTTCTGCATCATGTTGATGCTGACGATGATGAATGCACAGGTCACGCTGATCGACGGGCTTCGCAATCACAATGGACTGAGCAAATGGCGGCTGCTGGCGATCGATTCCAATCTGTTGGGGCGATATGTCGGGATGCTGTTAACGCCACAGGATCTGTCTCTTCTGTGTCACCCCCCGATCATTGGGGGGGCCGGTCTGGTTCTGGTGATGCTCATGGTTTGGGCGTTACTGGGGGCATGGCTCTGGACGATGAGACACTGGGAACCGTTTGTGACCATCCGTCAGTTCGTCTGGCATCTCGTCGTTGCCCCCGTGATTCCATGGCTTTCGATCAGACGTGATCTGTTTTG
>CALLWY010000301.1 GCA_938015865.1 uncultured Planctomicrobium sp. | reverse complement strand
AGAATCATCGCTGGTCTGTCGTTAGGCGTGGTGATCGTGGAGGCAACCCGGAACAGCGGCGCCCTTCACACGGCCCGGCATGCCATGGAACAGGGGCGCGATGTCTTTGCGGTTCCGGGGCGGATCGACAGTCCCGCCAGCGAAGGCTGTCACGATCTACTTCGTGACGGGGCGATTCTCGTCCGGTCGGTGGATGATATTCTCGAAGCCCTTGGTCCCAGTCTGAAACCGGTCCCGATCTCAGGGACTCAGTCGGTTGCCGTGCCTCGGGAACTGAACCTCAATGATCAGGAGCGGCAAATTCTCAATCTGATTGACTTCGCGCCGACCTCGATCGATCAGGTGCTGGCTCAAGCTGGGATGGAAACCTCCCGCGCCCTCTCCACGCTCACAGTTCTAGAGATGAAGAAGCTCGTTCGACGACTCCCCGGGAGCACGGTTGAGCGCATCACCGGGTAATGGTCGAATTTTCGCGTTTGACCAACACAAATCAACGTTGTGTGGCCATATCTGGGATGGTGATCGTCGAATTATTCGATCTGACCATGAAAGCCGGATTCATGTAGCGACTTCAGCACAGCAGCGTGGTTGATCTTGCTCCCCGTGAGGATGATGGTCCCCTGCTTCGACTCCGTCTTCACGGACTGGACACCGCTTAATTTCTTGAGTGGCCCCTCAACACTCGTCACGCATCCCCGGCAACAGAGATGAACCTTGGTGATTTTGACCTGATCGCTGGCCTTGTCTGAGGAAACCTTGAAGTCAGGACCGGGAGTCGAAGGAGTTCCGTACAGCCCGGATGCTGCCAGTGCGGTCAGTCCCTTCTGTGCGGCCGCATCATCTTTTGCATTGAACCGGACGAGTTCTTCATCCTTGTCGATCTGGACATCGGAAACGCCATCGACACCCTCCAGTGATTTTGAAACAGCTTTGACGCAGCCACCACAGCAGAGATGAACTCCTTCAACCCGAACTTCACCGGCGGAAACCGCAGCAGCCATTCCGGCAATCATCCAGCTGCAGAGGACACAGCTAATTGTCCTGATATTGAACATGGCGAACATCTCCTGTGAGGTGGCAATGTGAAGACCGGCTGAAACAAATGTCAGTCCCGGTGTGAAGGTCAACAGTCGTCGTGCTATGAGATTACCACACGATGGAGTTCAGGTGATCCCAAATTCCTGCAGTACGAATCTGATCTCTCAATTAATGTGATCTTCCCGGAACTCGCCCCGAAAACAATAAAAATCGCCGCACATCAGATGATATGCGGCGATTGTGGCATGGACTTATGGCTGACAGATTAAGTTAAAAGGCTCTACGCGACGCGGCTGCGACGGTTGAACGAAAGGATTTCCACTTCGTCCTGCTGCTGCTCGCGAACACCTTCAATAAAGGCTTCGAAGACCTGCATGTCGAGTGCGGAGGCCGACTCGCTTTCCGGATGGAACTGAACTCCCAGCACCCACCAGTTATCGACAACCGACTCGTAGGCTTCCACAACCCCATCCATTGCGGTGGCGCTGACGCGGAAAACTGGAGCCAGCTGGTCGATGGCCATATGGTGATCGCTGTTCACCCGGATTTCCCCAGGACCGTAGATGCTGTCCATTCGGGTTCCCGGGACAATTTCGATGACATGTCGCAGGCACTTCTCAACTGGATCGCGATGACACAGTGCCTTCAAAACGTCTTCGGCGACATGCTGGAACAGAGTCCCGCCACAGACAACGTTCAATTCCTGCATCCCTGCCCCAATGGCGAGGGTCGGAATCTTCATTTCGTAGGCGAGCTTTGCCAGCCGACGATCGAAATCTTCGCGACGGACCGGCATGGCACGGGTGATCGGGTGCTTTTCAAAGCCAAGGCGAACCGGGTCCATGTCGAGTTTGCACCCGGTCAGCACCAGTCCATCAACGTTCTCAAGCACCCGACGAAGGTCATCATCTTCAGCAAGTGGTGAGAGAATGACTGGAATCCCCCCACTGGCGGAAACGCAATCGTAGTAGCCGGAGTGGAGCCACGAGAAAGCGAAACTGTCTCCTTTTTCAGGACGAAAATCCGCGTTAATGGCAATGATGGGCTTCGAGTTCATGAATTCTTCCTTGTCTGATCAGTCCTTGGTCAAACGTCCATCCCGGGCAGGGAGGCTGGGCAAACCGGCTGCATGGAGCAGCGACAGGCCTTGAAGAATTGGTTCCGCTGGACAGGAAGCCTGGAGGTCGTGTGCGGAAAGGGGAACTGGCGGGATGCGGCACAAATGGAAGCCGCATAGTCGAATCGGGATGCGGTCATCATCACCGCATGAGCATCAGAGAGATGCATCTGCATTCGGAATCCATTCCCTGTTTTCTGGAACCAGACAGCTTCGGTTCACTTCAATCAGAGGCACACAAAAATCCACGGATTTCGGTGCCCATTGAACTGACTGAAGCCATCCTTTCTTCAGTCCCGGCGTGAGTGACCTCAGCCCGAGATCACTGACCGGTTCTTGCCGATTCGATTCGCATTCATGCTCTCGACCGGCAAGATTTGCTGAAGTTACCGCACGAATTCCCGGGTGTAAAGAACCTCGCTCATTTAGTAGTTATTTTCCTCTTTACGTGGAATTGTTGCACTAGATGTTGTGGGTGAACCCCGAATCAGGGGGAGGACTGACGCATTGTGCAGCGATTCGTTAAGATGAGATCCGATGATGTTTTCCACCCGCACCATTGTTCTGACGATCCTGATTACGCTCCCTGTGCTGGTTTATCTGGTGCTGGGGGGATATGCACTCTGGCAGACTGGAATGTTCACCTACACATTCTGGCTGCTTCCGGGATTCTGGCTGGTGACATGGATCCTTGCGCTGATCTGGAAACCATCACAGCCGCAGCTGAAAGTCCCCCCCAAGTCGGCAGCCCATTTCACTCCGCGCGATGAATCCGCAATGCAGATTGTGCGGAGCTATCAGGAACAGATTGACTCGCTCTCCCCGGAGCAACTGGCTGATCCGCGATTTTATCTCCAGCAGGCAGAGAAACTCGCTCAGGATCTCTCCCGTCATTACCACCCGAAAGCAACCAACCCGATTGATTCGTTGACTGTTCTTGAGGTTCTGGCTGCCATCCGACTGGTGATCGACGACATGGAGCGGTGGATGCTGGAGGCCGTTCCCGGAAGTCAGCTCGTGACAATCCGTCAGTGGAAATGGCTTCAACATGCTCCGAAATGGGCCAAGAGGATTCAGAATACCTCTTGGGCGGTGGGAGTCCTGCTGAACCCGGCCAATGTGCTGAAATACATGACGTCTCAGTTGACGTTGGCACCGGTGACTCAGGAGCTGCAGACCGAATTTCTCGCAGCGGTCTATCTCCGATTCATGCGTCAGCTCGGATTTTATCTCATTGAGATGAACAGCGGGCGGCTTCGTGGTGGAGCAGACAAGTACCGTCAGACGTTCGGGCCGTTTCGAAATGAAAAGCGGGGGGCAGAGTCGGTCGCTTCTGCGACTCTTCGACCGGAATCGGTGACAGTCGCTGTCATCGGTCAGGTCAAAGCGGGGAAATCCAGTCTCGTGAATGCCCTGCTGGGATCAGTACAGGCTCAGTCGGATGTCCTTCCCGCGACAAGTACGATTAGTCGCTATCGGTATCAGCTTCCCGATTCAGAAAGCACCCTGACACTTCTTGATACCCCCGGATATGCGGATGCAGGAGCAACGAAGGCCCAGCTGGCGGAAGTTCAGGTGGCTGTCCGCAATGCCGACGTGGTGATTCTGGTGATGGCAGCAAACTCCCCTGCCCGGCAGGCGGATCGTCAGTTGATGGATCAGTTGAAGCAGTGGTACTCGACTCAGCCCGCATTGAAGCCCCCACCGGTCGTCATTTGCCTGACACATATTGACCTACTCAGTCCGGTGATGGAGTGGAATCCACCCTACGACTGGGAGACCCCGACCACGCGAAAAGCGGAAAGAATCGCTGCTGCAGTGGAACACGTTCAGGAACTCTTTTCGGACGTGACCCGGATTGTGGTTCCGGTCTGCACTGATGTCGCTCGAGGACGGGCCGATTCGGTTCTCGATGACCTTCTTCCAGCGCTGACTCAGGTCCTCAAGGATGGTCAGATGTCAGCCCTTCTTCGAGCCTATCATCAGCATCTGGGGAAGGATCGCTTCAGGAGGATCGCACGCCAGATTTCCAAGGGAGGAAAAGAGTTACTGAAAATGTGGATCGAAGAGCGGCTGATGCCTCCCCGGTCCTCTTCTCCCTCTGTGGCGGATGAACCCCGCCCAGAACGGCAATAACCATCTCCGCCAAAAAGCTTATCGAAGATGCTGAGTTTCGGCAGATTTCTCTGGACGAATCGGTTTCATTTCTTAAAGATACACCGAATTTGATGTGTCCTGTGTGACAAATGAGATGCTCACGCGGACCACATCGTCAGCTGTTTCTTCTTTCCCGGAGAGCGATGAGACTCATGATGACCCCTGCCATACTCAACTCCACCCGATAAATCAGAACTATTTGATGTGAATCTTGCCGGAAATTCGCCCCACTTCGCCTGCGACTGACCTAATAATTTGTTGTGGGCCGAAAACGTGAATGCAGGATGCCTTCACAGGTTGCGATTTCCCCATCACACCCCAGCGGAGCGCCTGAACTGGAATGACCACCCACGCAGACGGAATTTGTAAATCGATTCCTCTGCCACAGGATGCCCCGGTCAGACCCGATCAGCTGCCTCTTTAATTAACCCCTTCCCGCACACGTTTGCGAGCGTTTGCCCCTGCAGAAAGCAGAGCCCCCGGCGATCTCTGATAACAGAACGAGCCAGTTGAGAATCTCCAAAGGCTCTTCCAGCGACGGGCGACTCGACACGTGCAAAGGAGCCCCGCCATGTTGACTCTCCTTGGTCGACCGTTGAAGTTCTGTGATTCCGTCAGCCGCCGTGCATTCCTGCAAGTGGGGGGACTCGCTCTGGGAGGAGCCTGTCTTCCGCAGATTCTCAAAGCGCAGCACGAACAGGGGATTTCCGATAACGGCAAGGGGATCATCATGATTTTCCTGCCGGGCGGTCCCCCGCATCTGGATATGTGGGACCTGAAACCGGAGGCCCCGTCCGGGATTCGAGGTGAGTTCTCGCCGATCCAGACCCGTGTCCCAGGAATGGAGATCTGTGAACTGTTTCCGAGACTCGCCAGCATCGCTGACCGATTCTCAATCATTCGCTCGATCGTTGGGGCGTCCCCCGATCATGATGCGTTCCAGTGTTTGACGGGCCACGATACTCGCCAGATGCCGGCAGGCGGATGGCCATCGCTGGGAAGTGTTCTCGCGAAGCAATACGGGCCACGAGACCCCGCAATTCCCCCCTTCGTCGGACTCTCCCCGAAAACGGGACATGCGGAATGGGGAGACAACGGAAAGCCCGGCTTTCTGGGACGCGCTTATGCCCCGTTTACTCCTGCTGGCGAAGGGAAAGAGAATCTGGTTCTGAATGGGATCACGCTCGATCGCCTGCAGGATCGGCGTCGGCTGCTGTCCGCTCTCGACCGATTCCGTGCGGAGATTGATGCCACCGGAAGCATGCAGGGATTCGATGCCTTCAATAATCAGGCGTTTGGAATTCTGACGTCCAGCAAGCTGGCCACAGCTCTGGACCTCGAACAGGAACCTCAGGAGATCCGTGATCGATATGGGTACGGGGAAGACAAACTTCAGGATGATGGCAGCACTCGACTGCTGACGAATTTCCTCCTCGCCCGACGCTTGATTGAAGCAGGTGTCCGGTGCGTGACCCTTTCCTTCAGCCGGTGGGACTGGCACCATCAGAATTTCCCGCAGGCAAGACGCGATTTCCCGATGCTTGATCAGGCCCTCAGTGCCCTGATTGAAGACATGGAGCAGAGGGGAATGCTGGACAATGTGACGGTCATTGTCTGGGGTGAATTCGGACGCACACCGAAAATCAATCCCGAGGGGGGGCGCGACCACTGGCCGCAGGTGTCGACTGCTCTCATTGCCGGAGGAGGAATGAGACACGGGCAGGTGATCGGCGCGACCAACCGCCTTGGTGAACATGCAACGGAGCGCCCAGTCCACTTTCAGGAGGTCTTCGCGACGCTTTACAAGACGCTCGGAATCGACGTCTCGCAGACAACATTCAACGACCTGCAGGGGCGTCCGCAGTTTCTTGTGGATCACAACAAATACCATCCGATTCCGGAGCTGATTTGACCTCGAATTCCATTCGACTGGGCGTTCGACCTCGAATAGGATGGCGGCTGTAATTTGGCCGATATTATTGGCTGACAACAGGTTTTGACTTCGAAGTGTCTTTCGTGATGGAGTACATTCCCCATGCTGAGATTTTCCGTAACAGCATGGCGGGAGACATGTTCGGAACGTTATGATTTCGGGAACCGACGTCCGTCCCCATCTTCGCAGCGAGGATGATCGCTGATGACCATCTCAGTCGACGAGTATTTCCGGACTCGCAAGGACGACCGAAAGAAGGAAGTCCGCTACATCAATGTCATCAACAAGGACTCCTGTACCAGTTGCCAATCCTGTGCGACAGTCTGTCCCGTTGATTGCATTTATGAAGTGCCCAGCAATGTTCCGGGACAGAGTTTTCATCAGATTGACACCTCCCGGTGCATCGGTTGCCAGATGTGTTATCGCTCTCCCAACGACAGCAGCGAGTTCTATCAGCTGACGATCTGTCCGTGGAATGCGATCGACATGCTTCATAATCCGAACCTCAAGCCGGATGACGAGTCGATCCTTCTTCCTTACTGGAGAGGAAGCGAAACCGATCTTCCCTTCCCGAAGCTGGAAGAATATGGCTATCAGCTCTTTCTGGACGGGCAGGTCTATCTCCCGGCGAAGCGTCAGGATCTCATCGACATCCTCAACTGGTTCACAAGGCCCGACTGGCTTTACTCCGCGGACGGAGAAACCATTGCGATTGCGACCCGTGAATACGAGGACGATGCCATGGTCTGCTTCCGGGCGACCGGTCCGGGGCGTGATCTGCTGGATTGCATGTTCGACAACTGGCATCGGATCTGGATGGACTGAACCGCATCATAAGGAAGTCATTTCGGCGGTAGCCTGCCCGGAAGTGGATTCAATGGGGCTGACTGGACCCGGGCCATCCCTCAGGAGAGTGCTCCATTTCATCTGGAGGATCAGAAGTGAAGTCGACGTATGTCCGGTGATTGCTCACATCATGGACCTCATGCCCATTCCCATGTCCATCCCGCGCAGTCAACGACCGACCATATCCGTCAGTTGACCCTCATTCTGGTTCTGGTCGCCGGATACTGCATTCTTGAAGTGGTGGGGGGAATCTGGTCCGGATCGCTGGCCCTGCTGGCGGACGCCGGGCATATGGTCTCGGACACCGCTTCCATCGGCATCAGCCTTTTTGCGATGTGGATGCTCCGTCGTCGGCCGAGCCAGCAGCAGACCTTCGGGTTCTATCGGGCGGAGATCATTGCGGCACTCGTGAATGGGGCGCTGCTCTTTGTGGTTGCTGGGGCCATTCTCCACGAAGCCTGGGAGCGATTTCAGGAACCTCACAAGATTCTCTCCGGGCCGATGCTCTGGATTGCCATCGGGGGGCTTCTAGTGAATGTGACGTGCCTGTGGATACTCCACGGTGGGAAAGATGCCAATCTGAATATGCGCGGAGCCTGGCTGCATATTCTGGGGGATACTCTGGGAAGCGTGGCCGTCATTATTGCCGCGTTGATGATCTGGGCGTTTCAGTGGATCTGGGCCGATCCGGTTGCTTCGATCCTGATGTGTCTGCTTATCTTGAGATCGGCCTGGCATCTGGCCAGCGATGCGGCATCAATTCTGATGGAACATGCTCCGCGGGATATCGATGTGAATGAAGTCCGGAGCGAGCTTCTTGCGTTACCGGATGTGGTCGATGTCCACTGTCTGCACATCTGGACAATTGCGACCGGTTTTCGAGCGGTCTCCGCCCATGTGGTGCTTTCCATTGAATCAGATCGGAGGAATCAGCTGCACCGGATGCAGGAGCTATTGAGTCATCGATTTGACCTGAAACATATCACGCTTCAACTGGAAGATGAGGACGCTTCCTGCTGTGAAGTTCGAGGGGACGGGGTCTGTCTGTTGTCATCTACCCCGGAAGAAAAACTGCGTCTCTATCGGGGGGACCACGATTGCTCGGAGTAGATCCTTGACGCCTGCGAAAACTTACTACGACGCATCTCACGAACTCATGCGTTCGAGCGGTAAAAATGCTGTGATGGAGCGACAAGAGACCGC
>CALLWY010000300.1 GCA_938015865.1 uncultured Planctomicrobium sp. | reverse complement strand
CGTTTCAGGGGGTGGAACAGGCATTGGTCGTGCGGCGGCGATCCAGTTTGCACAGGCGGGAGCTTGGGTAGTGGTCGTGGGACGGCGGTCTGCTCCGCTGGACGAGACAGCCAGCTTTTCCGATCGGATCGTCCCGGTTTCAGCGGATCTTCTGAATGAACCTGACTTGGAGCGCGTGATTCAAACGGCCAATCATCATTGGGGACGCATTGATGTGTTGGTCAACAACGCCGGAGCCTTTCTCCAACGTCCGCTGGAAGAGATCAACCAGCAACTGGTGAGTTCGTTGTACGCCACGAATGTTGTAGCACCGAGTCTCATGAGCCAAGCCGCACTGCCGTACTTGAAAGCAACTCAAGGTGCGATCGTCAACATTTCCAGTACCTTCGGTCACAAAGCCTCACCCATGATTTCGCACTACGCAGCTTCGAAGGCCGCCCTGGAACACCTGACTCGTTGTTGGGCTTTGGAGTTGGCTCCCTACCGCATTCGGGTTAATGCAGTTGCCCCAGGGCCGACTGAAACGGAGATCCTCTTGCGATCAGGTTTGTCCGCCACAGCCATTGATCAGATCAAGTCCGAGGAGGCCAGACGTGTGCCGCTGGGACGCCGAGGTGTGTCCGATGATATCGCGACCTGGATTGTCGCATTGGCAAATCGCAATGCCAGCTGGATCACAGGTCAAGTCATCGCTGTCGATGGGGGACTGAGCGTCACGTAGTTGTTTATTCACTTCTACAACGCGGCTCCTAAAACGAGTCGTACCCCCCCCCCGAATGAAAGGGGGCCCCCATGAATGCTATTCAAAATCCTTCGCTGGCAACTCACACGTTTATACCACTTGTGAGTCCGTTAGGCCTTCCACCTGAGGGAGCCAGTGCGATTGCCACCGAACTTCGCAAACTCTTGGCTGATGTTATTACGCTCTATGTGAAGACCAAATAACTTTCATTGGCACATCAGCGGTCGACAATTTCGCGATGATCATCTCCTGTTCAATGAGCAGGCCGATCAAGACTTGAATATGACCGACGACATTACGGAACGTGCACGCAAGGTCGGTGGCGCCGCACACGATTCGATTGCCGACATCCCCCGCAATCAACGACTCAGGGACAACAAGCAATTCAAGGAGATGAGGTAGAGCGATTCGCCATTGGGGGCCGAAGGACAGCGGACGAAAATGCCGACTGGATTGTGAACCTGCCAAATCCCGCAACGAGTTGGGGCACTGGCTGATTTCTGCTGACGGTTGAGGCTGAGCATGACCTGCCCACGTCGCACACCAGTACCTTGCAGCAAGCCAGACCGAACGTGGTCGGCCCCGCGTTGGTGATCGACGGCGGCCAGAGCGTGCTGTAGGTACGACGTGACGAGTATGGCAGTCTGTATGCCGGAACTCTCAATTGTTTAGGGAGTTATCGCACGTGAATATACGTCGCGACCCAGTGTCCCAAGTTCGGACTCCAGCCAGAAAAAGTCCAATAGCCGTCTTGTTCTCTCGACTTCAAAATATTTAAGTCAGTATGGAATTGACGGACGTTAGCGTTTGCAAATGCTAACAAATGAGCCGGCCTGCTCTGCGGGGAAGGAGGCAGAGAACTTCTCTGCCACAAAACGCCACAAGAACCGCCACAAATTGGCAAATCATGGCAATTCAGAAACGAGCAAGTGCTACCAAGGCAATGAGTTGCGCCTTAGCAGCACTTGGTTGAGCGGAGAGGGGGGGATACTCTGCCAGGCTTTTCGTAAATCATGTCTGAAAAGGCACTTGAGATGTAAGGGTTTGTTGAGGTCAAGATTTACGGATTACCAGCCAGAGTCAGATGTAGTCATGGTTTCTCATCGGTAGTCAGCAGGAATGACACACTGTGCCATTCCGCGGAGGGGCAGGTTGTTTCCCTCGGGAGATGACAGATGAACCTGGATCGGAAGTTGGTTCCTCGAAATGGGGAAAAGATGGTCGTGGGTGCGGTCGCACGGATTAGTGGTTGTGCTTCGCAGAAAGAGGTCAGCCTGGAAGACCAGGTCGACAACATCAAAGAAACCTTCTCGGAGATGTGGGAGGGACCAGTCGAGTATGTGGTCATTTCGACTAAAGGCAAGGGAGAGCGACTCGACCGGCCGGAACTCGCCGAGGTTGAAGAGCTGCTGCGGAGTCAGACACTGGATTACCTGATTTGTGAGGATTTCGGTCGACTAGTTCGTGGCGGCGAGGCTGCCTGGCTGTGCGGTCTGGCGGTCGACCACGGGACCCGCGTGATTTCCATCAATGACTGTATCGACACGATCGATCCGGAGTGGGAAGCCGATGTCCTGGCGGCCTGCAGTGAGCACGTGGGTTACAATGCGCACACGTCTAAACGAATCAAGAAAAAGCTCATGCTCCGTTTCAAACGCAATGGCGGGGCGCGGGCCGGTCTGCCTTATGGGTACGTACTTCCGGAAGATGGCAAAACGTATTTTGATGTTCAGAAAGACCCTGATCCGGAGACAGAGCAGACTCTTCGGGACGGGGGCGAACTTCTTGCAGAAACGCTGAACTATTCGGCGGTGGCCCAGATGTTCAATGCCCGGAATGTCCCGGGAGGCCCCTCACGCCGCAAGGAGAATTGGGATGGTGCCGCCATCAAGCGGTTGTATCACAATCCTATTCTGAAAGGGCAGCCGTCACGTGGCAGTCGCAAAACCGAAAAACAGCATCAATCGGGGCGTCGGGTCTCGGTCCGCAATCCAGATGGCCCCACCTTCATCGACTGCCCTCACCTGAAATACTTTGAGCCAGAAGAGATTGATCCCCTACTAGCTCGGCTGAAAGAAGAACATGCCCACTTTTCCCGGACTCACAAAGGGAGAAAGGATTCCCGCCGCCGCGTTCCCCGCAAGCAGACCAGATTTCCTGGGCAGCAGGGGACCTGCTATTACTGCGGCAGTCACTTTGTCTGGGGAGGGAATGGGATGACACAGAACCTGATGTGTGCCCGCAGTCGGGAGTCGAAATGCTGGAACTCCGTCAGCTTCAACGGTCCCCTCTTTGTTGAACGGATTCTCGCTGCCATTCTTGATCGACTGGATTGCTTGCAGGATTTTGACGCGCAATTCCGCGACATGGTTGCTCAGGCCGAACGGACGAACTCAGTGGATACTGAATTGGCAAAGGTCCGACGAGAGGAGGAGAACTTG
Organism: uncultured Planctomicrobium sp.; assembly: GCA_938015865.1. Lineage (GTDB taxonomy): Bacteria > Planctomycetota > Planctomycetia > Planctomycetales > Planctomycetaceae > Planctomicrobium. The sequence continues at coordinate 295 of CALLWY010000300.1, read as the reverse complement.
CAGCGCGAACACTCCAACCTCCTGGATGCCATAGCCAAGTATGGTGCCGATGACCGATTTGACGAGCGGATTGCCGATGTCCGTCGCCGCCAGACGATCCTGCAGGGAACACGTCATCGCCTGGAAATTGCCGCTCATAGGAGACTAACTCTTCCGGAGTCTCCTATGGTACTACGAACAATGATTGAGAAGTCATTTTCCGAACTGGCCACAACTTCTATGGAGTTCAATCTGCTGATGCAGCAGATCGTTCCGGAATTCCATGTCTACAATGTCCGCTTGTGCAATGGTGGAT